>CAJYHD010000186.1 GCA_913773715.1 uncultured Sphingobium sp. | reverse complement strand
CCGGTATACTTGCGGCAATCAACAAGACTTGCGCCGATTTTTTCGTCTCGTCACCGGTGATTTCCGGAACTGTCGGCAGAAAGTCTACGGGCGACCCTTTCTCGCAACATCCTCACGCTCTCTTTTCGCTGGCATAGCACCGGAAAATAATCAAACGGATATATCAAATTCTTTTGACGAAAACCGCCATAGATACTGTGGACACAAGACCTGGCCCGAAACAATAGCGGGATCATGGTCGCGGCGAGGCATGATCAGCAGCATCCTAGCGCTATATGGCGACGTTTGATGCCGAACGGCCCCTCGATCGCCACGCGAACGCCATCGGCTCGCAGGCTTTCACCCACCTCCTTCGCATCATCGTTCAGTAATGCGCAGCTCAGCATACAAGCGCCCGGGCCGTTACGACGCAGAAAGCGGTGTCGGGTATGACCCTCAGCTAGCGGGTCGAGCGCCTCGAGATTGCTGCTGCGGTGGAAGGCGAAAGCCGTAGCGTCCACTTTGCCGGCATCGGGGCCTCTCTTCAGATCGATCGGTACTGCCGCAAACAAGTCGGCCACCCGCGCCACGCTTTCGGCGCGCGAGCGGGTGACCGCCGCGGTCTGAACAATGGAGTGGGTGCGGATCACGCTCATCGTCTGCTCCTGACTTCAAGTTTGCTCAGGACACCTAGAAGTCAGGCGAGTTCTTCCACGCGCATGATGGCTCGGGTGATTTGCTCGGCATCAAGCGGGGCCGTCCAATTGCGGACGTGTGGTACGGCCGTCATTGCGCTATCCGCCAGAAGTTTGGCCTCTTCGCGCGTTATGCTCTCGCCACCAAAATCGCGCAACGCGGCCGGCAGACCCAACTCTCGCAGGAAAGCCATCTCGGCAGCGAGTGCCACATCGTCGGCATGAAGAGCGGATTGGACGATCATGCCATATGCGACGTGCTCTCCGTGTGCATGGCGGTGCGTCCGGTCCGCCAGGATCAGGCCACGCGTCATCGCATGGGCCAGGCCCAAACCACCGTTCTCGAAGCCGAGTCCGCTCATCAGGATCACGGCTTCGACCGTGGCCTCGAAGGCGGAATCCGGTTTCCCGCTTCCTGCGACCGCCAGTGCCGCCGTCGCATGGACATGCAGCGTCGCGTAGGCTGCCTCTGCAAGCGCGAGGCCCGACAACGTCGGCCGCGCGGCGACCGGAGTGAGCCCTGCCGGCGCTTGCGCACAGCCGCGTGCCTCTCCGGCTTTGGCCAGCCCATCGCCAATGCCGCAGCGCAGGAAACGTGCCGGGGCCGAGGCCAGAACCTCGGTGTCGGCCACGACCGCATCAGGATTGCGCCCTAGGCTTTGCACCATGAATTTGTGATCGTCGTCACTATACAGAGCGATGGCGCGGCTGGTGGGCGCATCGTTGGACGCGATAGTGGGCACGCTTATGAAGCGCGCGCCACGATCGCGCGCAAGCGCCTTGCCCGTATCCAAAGCCTTTCCACCACCCACGCCAATGACGACATCGCAAGGGGTGGCCCGTTTACCAAGAGATCGGATCGCGCAAGGCGTGATCTCTCCTTCCAACTGCAGACGGGGTGCGCCCGGCAGCAATGCGGAAAGTCTTGTCCCAAGAACGGCCTCGACTCCCGGATCGTTGATCACAAGCGGGGTGCGGCCCAAGGTGCCGGTCAACTCCGGCAGTCGATCCAACGCGCCGGGCCCCTGCAGGTACAAGGATGGCGCCACGAATTGTCGCAACGGCTCGGTCATCCGTCCAGCTCTTCGATCGCGCAGGCATCGCTTGGTGCACCAAAAGCCATGTAGCCGCCGTCCACCGGCAATGTGGCCCCGGTAATGAACAGCGCCTTGTCGGACGCGAGGAAGGTAATTGCGTTCGCGATCTGTTCCGCCTCGCCAAAAACGCCCATCGGCGTGCGGCGGCGGATCCGCTCTCCATCGACCTTGCCGGCATCGAGCAGGTTCTGAAGCAGCGGCGTCAGCATGTATCCGGGCGCAACTGCATTCACCCGGATGCGGTGAATGCCCCATTCGCACCCCAGAACCCGGGTCAGCATGCCGATACCCGCCTTTGCCGCGCTATAGGCCGTCCGCATAGGCAGGCCGACCACGCCAGCTATGGAATTGAGATTGATGATGGCGCCGCCCGTGCCCGCTGCAATCATGTGGGGCGCGACTGTCTTGGAAACGAGATATGTGCCGGTTAGGTGGATGTCGATCAGACGCTGCCAATGCGACAACTCCTGGTCCACCGTTGGTGTGAAGCTGTCAGGAACGCCCGCATTGTTGACCAGGATATTGATCTGCCCTTTAAGCGCAATGGCCTCCTCCACGAAGGCCTTGACGTCTGCTTCCTTTGAGACGTCCCCTCCGACACCCAAATGCTGTGGGCCAAGCTCGAGCGCTGCCTGGCGGGCGGCGTCTTCCCGCAAATCGTTGATGACGATCGTGGCGCCGCCTTCCGCGAACCGACGTGCCGTTGCCAGACCCAGCCCGCTGGCGCCGCCGGTCACCAGCACGACCCGATCGGTGAAGTCGAATGGCGTCGCCATGCTCCAGCGTCCTTCCTCTATACCTCTGGCAAAGCGCCGCGGCGCGCTGTCACGCCGCTGCCCCCTGCTGCATCTGAACCGCGTCGATCCGGCCGTTCTAAAATGCGGCTGGCGCCGTGTCGATCATTTTTATTTTGCATTCAAATTTTTTATGGGACCCGCGTGTACCAGTTCGTGGAAACGCGACTGATCGCCCGGCCCGATCGGCATGGCTTTGGTCGATGAGCGGCTTCGGGTGCCATGCTGAGGTGATTGACAAACGTTACGGGCCCTTCAATGCT
>CAJYHD010000185.1 GCA_913773715.1 uncultured Sphingobium sp. | reverse complement strand
CTGCGGCATCATCGTGAACGTGACACCGCTGGAGCCGGGCTGGGAGGGGCATGTCACGCTCGAATTTTCCAACACAACGCCGCTGCCCGCCAAGATTTACGCCAACGAAGGCGCGTGTCAGTTCCTCTTCCTTCAAGGCAATGAACCTTGCGAGGTCAGCTATGCCGACCGGGCGGGCAAATATATGGGTCAGCAAGGCGTGACCTTGCCCAAACTCTGATGCGAATAGCGCCATGACCTTCTGGCGCGATTGGGGCAAGACGCAGGGGTGGGACGAGCCGCCTACCGTCGGCGACGATTTGCGCGTCTATGCGATCGGCGACATTCATGGCCGCGCCGATCTGCTGGACAAGTTGCTGATCCGCATTGGCGAAGATGACGAGACACGTGGGGCAAGCCACGTACGCTTGATTTTCCTGGGCGATCTGGTCGATCGAGGTCCGACGTCGCGCAATGTCATCGAACGGATCATGTCCCTGCGTCACCTGCCCAACGTCACCTGCCTCAAGGGCAATCATGAGGAAGTTTTCGTGATGGTGGCGCGGGGGGATGCGGACGCCCTTCCCTTTTTCCTGCGCATGGGCGGCGACGCGACGTTGGCGAGTTACGGGCTTCCCATAGAGGCGCAGGAAGGTATGGAAGACGACGCAATTCTGGAATGGATCGACTGGCATGTGCCTGACGACCATATCGACTTTCTCGATGAACTGCCGGGTATGGAACAGGTCGGCGACTATCTGTTCGTGCATGCCGGGGTGCGCCCGCGCATTCCGAACGAGGAGCAATCGATGAAAGACCTGCTCTGGATCAGGCAGGAATTTCTGAATCATCGTCGGCGCTTTTCCCATATGGTCGTTCATGGTCACAGCATCAGCGAGGAAGTGGATGAGCGGCCCAATCGGATCGGCATCGACACGGGCGCCTATCAATCGGGGCGGCTGACGGCGATCGGACTTCAGGGTACCGAACGCTGGTTTCTCCAGACCGGCGCGGCCGCGGATTGATCCATGTTGCGATACGATGGCGGAATGGTTGCGCCACTTCGTTGAGTCGGATGACCTTCGTTCGGGATCTTCATGCTCAGCAACAGCCTCCTGATCCGCTTTATTTTCGCAGCCTTCCTTGTAAGCGTTCCGGCCGCATCGTGCGCGCAGATGCCGATGCCTCTGGTGCAGCGCCATCGGTTCGATATCCATGTTCAACCGCTCAGTGCCGCCTTGCGGCAACTCGCAGCCCAATCAGGCGTGCGTATCCTCTTCCCTTACGATGATGTGGCACAGCTACGCAGCCGCCGGGTCGAGGGATGGCTAACGACGCAGGAAGCGCTTCGCCGCTTGCTCTCGGGCACACGGCTGCGGGTAGAGGAAATGGAAAGCGGCGTCGTGGCGCTTGCGATCCCGCCTGCGCGGTCGATCATCGGCCGCTACATCCTTCATGATCGTGATGTGGGCTGATTTGGATCAGCCAAGTTTTTTCAATGCTTCGGGCGCATTTCGCCTTCTCGTACGTTGACGCGGCAGAGAAACGACGAGGAGAAGGACGATGAAAAGCAAGATATTGATCGCAGCGACTTGTATTGCCGTAGCGGGTAGCGTTCCCGTTTATGCCCAGGTAGGCGGCACGGGTGGCGTAGGCGGGACGGTTGGTGGCACCTTAGGAGGCACGACCGGCACCGTTGGTGGAGCGATGAACGGCACTGGCACTATGGATACCAATGTCGATCCTCAGACCGGCAGCGTGGGCGCGAGCGGCTCGACCAGCGGCAGCACCATGGGTACGATGAAGCATGGCGATCACAAGAAGCACGGCAGCACCGGCGGCTCGATGACCGGCGGCATGAATGCGCGGACGCCGGGTACGAGTGGCACCGTAGGTACCGCGAACTCGGCGCGCGAACAGGCTGGCAGTGCCGTCAGCGATACGGCGCGGAAGGCTGACAACACCGCTGGCGCGGCGCGTGATCGCGCGACCGACACGACCGGCGGTTCTGCGACAAGCACAGGTTCGATCGGCGCTAGCGGTGACGCCTCAACGCAGACGCCGCCGCAGAATTGATCGAGACGTTCGAATTGAAAGAGCCGCTGACCGAATTGGTTGGCGGCTTTTTCGTGCGTTTAGTGTCAGGCGTCGGTGACCATCGCCCGCGCCCGCTCGGTTGCGCTGCGCGTGTCATCGGCGAGCTTCTTCACTTCCGCCGCGACGACGGCAAACCCTCGCCCCGCATCCCCCGCCCGTGCAGCCTCGATCGAGGCATTGAGCGCAAGAAGGTTCGTCTGTTTGGCGATGATGCCGATCCGATCGACGATGTCGATCAAGCCATCGACCTTGTCCTTCAATATGCCCTTGAGATAAAAGGACAGGCTGATGTCGGTCGCAATCTTCAGGATGCGCTGCACGGCGCCGTCCGATCCGAACACGGGGTTATAGGTCGCTTGCAGCCAGACCGTTCGCCCGTCCTTTGCCCGGCGACCATATTCGCCCGCGTCGAATTCTCCACGGGAAAGCTTGGTCCAGAAGGTCGCATAATGCGCCGAGGCGGCATAGTCCGCTTCGCAGAACATCCGGTGGTGTCGCCCCTGGATTTCGCCGAGACCATATCCCATCGTGCTGAGAAAGAGTTCGTTAGCCCAAAGGATCGTACCATCGGGCGCAAACTCGATGACCGCCTGTGATCGGCATATCGCGTCCCATGCCGCATCATGACTTCGGTCGAGCGCCTGGCCCATTGGAAGAATCTCCTTCATTCAACCATTTAGAATGAAGCTGTAAACAAGACATTAACCTAAGTTGTTGATGGATTATGAAAGTAAAAAGCTGGCGGTTCGTGAGAGCCGCCAGCCTTTGCCACCCCTGGAAGATCGGTAGATGCGATCAGGCGACGCGCGCCTGATCCTGCGACACATCTTCCGGGTCACGCAGCACATAACCGCGGCCCCAGACAGTTTCGATGTAGTTGTCACCGCCGCACGCCAGCGCCAACTTCTTGCGCAGCTTGCAGATGAAGACGTCGATGATCTTGAGTTCCGGCTCGTCCATGCCGCCGTACAGGTGGTTCAGGAACATTTCCTTGGTCAGCGTGGTGCCCTTGCGCAGGCTGAGCAGCTCGAGCATCGCATATTCCTTGCCGGTCAGATGCACGCGCGCGCCATCGACCT
>CAJYHD010000184.1 GCA_913773715.1 uncultured Sphingobium sp. | reverse complement strand
GCGCGCTGCTGGACCCGTTCCTGGCGCGCACCATCCGGGACCAGAGCGCCGATCTCATCAGCCTCAAGCTCGGCATCAACATCGTCAACATGGACCTGATGCGGCTGCGCGCCTTCGGTCCGGCGGTGCATGGCTTCCTTGATACGATCCGCGACGGTCATCCGACGACGCCTCTGCTGGTCGTGTCGCCGATCTTCTGCCCCATCCACGAACATACGCCCGGCCCCTGCGCGCCGGACTTCGCGGACGGCCAGCTCATGTTCCGCGCGACGGGAAGCGAAAGCGATGTCGCCAGCGGCAAGCTGAGTCTCGGCGTGATCCGCGACGTGCTGCAAGCGATCGTCGCTGAGAGGCGGGAGGCAGATCCCAACCTCCATTATCTGGACGGACGACATCTCTATGGGGAAGCGGATCATGACCTGCATCCGCTGCTCGATCGGCTTCATCCCGACACCGCAGCCCACCGTCTGATCGGCGAGCGATTTGCAGCGGCGGTGTTCGGCGCGGAGGGACCATTTGGCGGACCGATTTCTAGCGGTCGCGGCTGATGAGCCGGTCAACGACCAGCAGGACAACCACGGACGCTCCGAACAGCGGTAACAAAAGCGCGAGGACGAACATCGCCACGATCATCCAAGGCTTGCTTGCCCCCGCGAACGTTGCCGGTGCTCCGATGGCGCCTTGCGGCTTCTGCTTGAGCCACATAACCACGCCGAGAATGCTGATCGTGCACAGCGCGATAGCGGTGAGCACACCGATCAGCTGGTTCACCCACACATCATCGACGGCGTTCCAGTGCCCATCGCCGTACCGGCCAAAACCGTCGCCGACTGCTTCAAGCACCGCAACAAAATCGGTATCGACGTGGCGGTCGAGGCCCTGCGCGATTTCATGAAGTCCCGGCCCCGACCGGACTTCAATGCGCTCTATCGTTATGCTGAGTTCGATCGGGTCCAATCGGTGATCCGGCCCTACCTCGAAACCATGACATGGGCCGGCTTCCGAACAACCTGGCGATCACGGTGCGGACGAAGACGCCCATCTCGTGAGCGGCCACGCGATTGGCAATCCCTCGGGCGATCGTTTCGCGCACTCCGGTAGCTTCGTTGGCGTTGGAAATTCGCAGTGCGTTCAATAGGCCGTTTTGGCCACATTTTGGCGACGACCTCCGTTGGACAGGAGGGGCTGGATTTTCATAGCTGGTGCAACAAGGTCGAGCATCCTCTCCTTGGGACATCATGGCGTGCGACGCTGATGAAGCCTTCGCGGACGATAAAACTGACGTTAGCCAGTAGTGGACAATGCAAGGTGTTGATCTCAAGCGGCACCTATTTGCCCTGCCACAAAGTCGCGACATTGGGCGGTTCGCGAAATTGAAGACGCTGCGGTTGTTCTATTGCCTCGCCTTGAGACAACCAGATCAGGAGGATATTGTTGAGCTGCTAGCGCACGGCGACGGGGAGACCACGCGATCGCTGCAGGCGCCAACTCTAGATTTGTCCGCTTACTCGCGCCAAAACGCGAGCAAGTGAATGGCGACTGGTTTTCGCCCTCGACACTTTCCAGGAACGCCCGATTTGGGGTTCACTGCCGTTATTACCCGATGATTGTTTCGTTCAAAAATGAACGTCAGAAAATATTGCATCTCAATATGATATGATGAATTTTCCTCCAACCTCTTTTACCGGCGGAAATAAGGCTCAGAAGCAGCCAAGCAAAATGGCCCGGCTACATGACATAGCCGAGCCAGTGGAAAGCTCCAATTTGCACCAGAGCCATCGGGTCGCATCGCTCCTATGACCCACAGCCTTCATATCCGCATCATCAATATTGATTACGGCGTGGAGTAATTTTTATCATTTCTCCGCATCGTGCGGAAATCTGTGGTTGATCAGTGTCGCCTGGATCGCGACGATGCCGGTGATCACGAATGCAATGCTGAAGCTGCGCGCGGCCATCGGCGCGCTTAGTTCCAGGATACTTGTGGCGAAGCACACGCCGAGCGACAGCGACAGTCGCTGAAACGTCGCACAGAGGCTGGTCACCGCGCTCATCCGCTCTTGGCTCATATCGACGAAGGCGACCGCGTTGTATCCGGTGGGCAGCGCGATCGTCAGCACGGTCGCATCGAGTTGCTGCATGAACAGGGCGAAGGCGACGACCAGCGCTATCAACCGATAATCGCGCTGATTGTCAGACGCAGACATGCAATGTCATCTTCGCTTTCACCTCATCGCCTGCAATATGCGCCGATCCACGCTTCGCTACAAAGAGCCTGCTGCGCAAAAGTTCAACCGACGCATTTTTCTGTTATCGTTAACTTAAAATAGGCGCTATCTACGATCATCGGACAGCTTGATATTGCGCCTGCGCCTTCTACGATCGCCGTTCTTGTCGGATTGATCGAAGATAGTCCACGAGACAAGCAAGGCTGATAAGGCGCGGGAGCGGGGATATGATTGTGGCGATCGATAACGATAACGAAGGTTCCGCATGGCGCGCGTGATCGGCCGTTTCCGCTGGACCATCATCGGCCTGTTCGTGGGCGCTATGGTCATCAACTATATGGCGCGCTCCGTCCTGGGCGTCGCCGCGCCCGTCATCCTCGTCGAACAGGCGATCAGCAGCGTCGAATATGGCTGGATCACCGGCGCATTCCAACTGGGTGTCATGATGCAACCGCTGGCGGGCTATTTCCTCGACAGCGTCGGCCTCAAGATCGGCTTTACTTTGGCGGTTGCCGCCTGGTCGCTGGTCACCATGGCGCATGGCTTCGTCAATGGCTGGTTCGGCTTCGCGGCGCTGCGCGGCCTGCTCGGCCTCGCCGAAGGATCGGCTCAGCCCGCCGGGCAGAAGCTCGTCGCCGAATGGTTCCCGGCCAAGGAACGCGGCGCAGCGGGCGGCATCTACAATATTGGCGCGTCGTTCGGCGCGGTCTTCGCCCCGCCGCTCGTCGCCTGGGCTGTGATGGTGCATAGCTGGCGGCTCGCCTTCGTCATCGCGGGCGGCATCGGCCTTATCTGGGCGATCCTCTGGTATTTCTACTATGACACGCCCGCCCGCCATCGCAGGCTGGGGCAGGCGGAACGCACCTACATCCTCAGCAATCAGGAAGCCCGCCTCGCCGCCCGCGCCGAGCGTCCCTCGCCGCTGGCCCTCGCCCGTCGCCGGGATCTCTGGGGCATCGCCCTGCCGCGCCTGCTGGCCGACCCGGTTTGGGGCATGCTCTCCTTCTGGATGCCACTCTACCTCGCGCGGGTGCGCGGTTTCGACCTGACGCAGATCGCGCTCTTCGCCTGGCTGCCCTTCCTCGCCGCTGACCTTGGCTGCCTGTTCGGTCCGGCGGTGGTCGCCTTCCTGCAACGCAAGGGCACCGACCTGATCGACGCCCGCCGATGGGCCTTCACGCTCGGCGCAATGATGATGACCGGCATGGCCTTCGTCGGCATGGCGACCAACCCCTATGCCGCGATCGCCCTGCTCTGCATCGGCGGCTTCGCGCATCAGACGTTGTCGGTCACCGTCATCACCATGGCGTCGGACCTGTTCGCCAAGAATGAGGTCGCCACCGCCGCCGGCATGGCCGGCCTCGCGGGCAATCTAGGCGTCCTCGTCTTCTCGCTCGCCCTGGGACAAATGGTCGATCAGGTCGGCTACGAACCCTTCTTCATTCTGCTCGGCGTCCTCGATCTCGTCGGAGCCGTGCTTCTCTGGACCCTGATACGCAAGCCTTCATGACAAACATCTCCAATCCGATCCTGCGGGGTTTCAATCCCGATCCGTCGATCGTGCGCGTGGGCGACGATTTCTACATCGCGACCTCGACCTTCGAATGGTATCCCGGTGTCCAGATACACCACAGCCGCGACCTCAAGCACTGGCGCGTCGTGGCACGACCGCTCGCCCGCGCATCGCAACTCGACATGCGTGGCGACCCGGACAGCTGCGGCGTATGGGCGCCCGACTTGAGCTATGCTGATGGCCGCTTCTGGCTGATCTATACCGACGTCAAGCGCTACGGCGTCACCACGGTCAACGGCGCAAAGGGCGTGTCGCTGCGCGATTTTCCCAACCATGTCGTCAGCTGCGAGACGATCGACGGCGAGTGGAGCGACAGCGTCCACCTCAACAGCAGCGGCTTCGATCCCGCCCTCTTCCACGATGATGACGGACGCAGCTGGATGCTCAACATGCTGTGGGATCATCGTCCGGGCCGGGGCCGCTTCGCCGGTATCCAGATCCAACAGTTCGACCGCGACGCCGTGAAGCTGGTCGGCGAACCGCGCCTCATTTTCGAAGGCACGTCGCTCGGCTTCACCGAAGGTCCGCACATCTACAAGCGCGATGGCTATTATCATCTGCTCGTCGCCGAAGGCGGCACCGGCTGGGACCATGCCGTGGTCATGGCCCGGTCGCGCGATCTGCTTGGCCCTTATGAGGCGCATCCCGATGGCCCCGTCCTGACAGCCGCGGGCAGCCGCGACGGTGCGCTCACCCGTGCGGGCCATGGTGACATCGTGGAACTGGCCGATGGCACGCCATGGATGGCCTATCTGTGCGGACGCCCGATTCCCGGCCGCGCGCGCTGCATCCTCGGCCGCGAAACCGCGATCCAGCCGATGCGCTGGGGCGAGGATGGCTGGCTGCGCACGATCGATGGCGACGCGCGCCCGATGCCCAATCCGCCAGCCCCCGATCTGCCGCCCCACCCTTTCCCCGCCGAGCATTGGGACGGCGCGTTCGACCGCACCGCTCTTCCGCCCGCCTTCCAATGGCTGCGCAGCCCCTGTCCCGAACGGCTCTTCAGCCTGACCGAACGCCCCGGCCATCTGCGCCTCCATGGTCGCGAGACGATCGGCAGCCAGTTCGAACAGGCGCTCGTCGCTCGCCGCCCGGAACATGCGCGCTTCACCGCGACCACAAGCTTCGACTTCACGCCGCGCAGCTTCCAGCAGGCGGCTGGCCTCACCCTCTATTACAACAGCACCAAATTCTACTATCTCAGCGTCAGCGCGGATGCAGGCCGCCGCGAACTCCAACTCATGATCGCCTCCCCCGAACAGGAGCAAGGCGTGACTCTTGAAACCATCGCGCCGCTCCCGGATGGCATCGTGGAACTGCGCGCCACGGTTGATGGCGACCAGCTGGCTTTCGCATGGCGTATCGAGGGCGCAGGCGACTGGCAGCATCTGCCCGACACCTATGACGCGACGATCCTGTCAGATGAGGTCACGATCCCCGGCCTCCCCAACTTCACCGGCACCTTCGTCGGCATGGCGTGCCAGGACGCGTCCGGTTCAGGCCATCCCGCCGACTTCCGCCGCTTCGTTTATGAAGGCTTGGAAGACCCCTTACCCACCGACTGACGCTCGACGATCCTGTGCTCCAGGATCGTCTCGCGCGGCACCTTCGACTTGCCGCCTTTCGCCCCGATCTCCGCGATCAGCAGCCCCAGCGCATGCGCCGCGAGATCGCGCACCGGTTGATGCACCGTGGTGAGCGGCGGCCAGATCGTGTTCGCGACCGTCGTGTCGTCGAAGCCGACGACGGTCAGCTCGCCCGGCACGTCCAGATGCCGCCGATGCGCGACCGATACCACCGCCGCCGCCATGTCGTCATTGCTCGCAAAGATCGCGGTCGGTTGCTTGGGCAGGCTCAGCAACTGCTCCGCCGCCGACAGGCCCGACATATAGGTGAAGTCGCCCTGCGCCACCTGCACCTCGACCCCGCCCGTCTCGCGCACCGCCGCATAGAAGCCCGCCATGCGCTCGGCACTCGCTGCCTGATCGGGATTACCCAGGATGAAGCCCAGTTGCCGATGCCCATGATCGAGCAGCAGGCGCGTCATCTGGTACGCCGCCGCGCGATCGTCGATCCGTACGCAGATCGTGCCGGGCGACTGGTACGCGCCGACCGCCGCCATCGCGCACTCCGCCTGCCGCAGCACCCGCAGCAGATCGGGCGCTTCGCCCAGCGGCGGGGCCAGCACGACGCCGCTCAGGCCCGATGCGACCAGCTCCTCGACTGCTTCAGCCTTGGGTGGACGCCCGCCCTCCCCCTTCAAAAGCACCAGCCGCGCCCCGCGCGAAGACGCTTCCTCGAACACGCCGGTCAGGAACTCGCTCATGAACGCCGCGCTCGCATTCCAATAAATCACGCCGATGCGCAATTCGCTCGACGTCACCAGATTGCGGGCGGCGACGTTGGGCGTATAGGACAGCGCCTTGATTGCTTCCTCGACGACGATGCGCGTCTCTTCGCTGACGCCCGTCCGCCCGTTGATGACGCGCGACACGGTCATGGAAGACACGCCGGCCCGCTTGGCCACATCGACGACAGTCGCCCCGCGCGCAGGCCGTCCCGATCTCGCCATCTCGTCCCTCATCTGCCAGTACCGATCCCGACCTAAGCCATGAACCGATCCCGGCATAGCGGGAAAATAGGCGTAGATGTGCGCTCAACCGCCCTTCGCGACCCGCACAGCATAGACCTGATTGCTTCCGTCCATGTTCGACCGGAAGATCATCCACTTATTGTCGGGCGTGAAGGTGATGTTCGGTTCCAGCCGATAGTCGTGCCGCTTCATGTCCACGATCTTTTCCACCTCGAACGTGCCTGGCGCGATCAGTTCGTCGGCATTGTCGGCATGGATGCCCGCCACGTCTGGAATGGCTTTGGGCGTGAACAGATAGAGATATTTGCCGTCCGGCGCGTGCGCCACCATCTCGCGGTCGCCGCCATCACCCGAAAAGCGCTTCATGTCGGGCGCCTGATTATAATGGACCGACCACATGTTGCGATCGACCTTGTACCATTGCCGCTTGCCCGTGCCGATCTCGTAGCCCGCCAGCCAGAACACTTCGCCGCGCGGCGTCTGTAGGTCATACCAGATCCATTTGCCGTCGGGCGAAAAGAACTCGTGGCCCGCAATCTCCATGTTCATGATCCGCTTGTGGACCAGTTGCTTGCCCGACCCGTCGGTGCGGATCGTCCAGATGCGGTCGACCTTGTGCCACGGTCCTTCGTGGCAATACATGATGAGGTTTGGGTCGGTCGGCGAAAACTGGATATGGTTCAGCCAATCGGTAGAAGCCGTCACCACTTTCCGTTCGCCGGTACGAATGTCGATGGTGAAGATTTCCATCGGTATCTTCGCTTCCAGCCGTTCGTTGAGGCGCACTTCCTTCGCCTCGGCAAAGCTCAGCGGCTTGCCGTCCGGCCCGTTCGCGGCATAGGCAGCCTGCCCGAACGTCTGCTTGATCTCGGGTTGCTTCCCCTTTTGCGTGCCATCGGGCTGAAGCGGCTTGTCGCTTTCCGCCCATTGGCCGAGCAGCAGCGTTTCGTCCGCATTGATCGACCCGATCGATCCCTTGGCGACAGTGGCGATCTTGCGCACCTTGCCGCTGTCGATGTCGGCGGCGAAGATCGTCGTCGCACCCGCCGCATCGTCGCGTTTCCGGCTCGCATAATAAGCGCTGCGCGTCTTGCGCCCGGTGAACAGCAATTGCAGGTCCGCGCCCTTCACCAGCGGCTTGATGCTCCAGCCGGCCAGCGTCACCACCGAAATGCCCTGCGGAGTGGAGATCACCATCTTGTCGCCCTGCGGCGTATAGCTGCTCTGGTGGAAATAGAGGCTGGCCGATCCCGCCTCGCTGGTGATTTGCACCACTTCATGCCCCGTCGCCGGATCGACCCATTGCTTTACAGGCTTCGCCAACGCCCCGCCGCTCAAAGCCAGCGAAGCCGCCGCAACCAGCGCCCATCCACTTTTCACCTGCACATCCTTCCTCATCATATCGTCGGCACCGCATCGGGGATGAGCGCCAGATTCTCGATCGCCGCCAGCCCCCATTGCGCCGCCGCATTGGTGGAGACATTGGGCCACTCGACGGTTGGCCCCAACACCCCCGCCCCGCTTAAAGTCACGCGCGGGTCGCCGGTCGACAGGCCAAGCCCCGCCTCGCCCGATAGAAACTCCTGCCACGCCCGCTGCGCCATCGCCCTATCGCCCGTCTCCTTCGCCAGATAGGCGGTCAGGCGCGAATGGCCTTCCCTCAGGTTCCGGCCCTTATACGGCACGCCGAACTTCGCCTCCCACTCGGCCTTGGGCGCATTGAACCAGCGGCAATAATCCAGCCACGCCGCCTTGTAATGCGGCACGTCGATCAATTGCAGCAGCTCGGCATTGACCTCCAGCGCGCCGAACACGGCGTTGAGGTGGGATATGCCGATGCCCTCGCCTGTGCCCAGGAATCGCCCGCTCGCCAGATCATAGGGCGCGCTGCCCGCCAGCCAGCCATTTTTGAGCCGCCCGATGCTGTCCATGCCCGCAAACAGCCGGTCCCGCCACTTCCGCTCGCCCGTCCGCTCCCATTCGGTCAGCCACGCCGACGCCAGCGAACACCACATGGTGCCGAAGCTCAGATCGATGACACCCTCGGGCAGCGGCTTGCGTTCCGCGCCCGGCACCTTGCGCCCGATTTCCACCGTGCGCAGCGCCTGTTCCGATGTCGACAGGTCGCGCATCAGGTCGCCGACGCGCTCGTCCGCCGTCAGATAATAGAAGATGCGCCGATACATCGCATTGCTGACCCGCGGCTGCTTGCTGCTGTCGCTCCAGTGCTGGACGCCATGCCGCGTCCCCAGCCCCTTGAAGCGCCCCATATGATAGACGTCGACCTCACCCGTGTGCCGCGTCAACGCCTCGGCAAAACGAAACAGTTTCGCGTCCCCTGTCCGCAACACTGTCAGCCACAACCATAGATCGGGCGATAACTCACTGTTATCCCATGCAAAACCACCAATATCGTAGCGCCACTGATGCCGGTCGCTATCATAGGTGTGCATGACGTCGCCATGGTTCCAGAACCCATACCAACGCCGCCGGTCCACTTCCCCCACATAGAAGTCGGCGAGGTTGCTGATCTGATCCTCGATCCGCGCCTTCATCGGCGACGATCGATCGGGCAGACCCCACGGCGCGAACACGCCCGCCGCATGGAGTCGCTCGGGGGAGACCATCAACTGCGCAGGTGTCGCATTCACTGTCGCCATTGCCGACAGCGCTTCCGGCTCCGGCGTCGCGGCGCAGGCCCAGATCGTCAGCTCGCTCGTCCGCGCAACCCCGGTCGCGCTGTCCCAGCCCGGCTCATAATCCTCATAGGTGATCGCCAGCCCTTCGTTCTGCGCGTCATAGCCCTCCATGGCCATGACCCCGCGATAGGCGCGCATGTCCATCGGCTTGGCATCGGGCGACCAGAGCCAGAGTGTCAGCGCCGCCTTGTCGCTCGCCGCGTCCCTAACATCGATCTGCGCCGGATGCCGCTGCCAGAAATAGCGCGCCGCCAACGCCACGCCCCCCTGCGGCGATCCGACATAGCCCAGCCCCGCTGCCCGCGTACCCGCCGTCGCATCGACCCAAGCATGCCCCGGCTCGGTGCGCTTGGCGATCGCGAAGCCATCGGCATTGGGTTGAGCGAGCGTGAAGTCGCTCCAGGTCGGAATGCGGTCCAGCAGCGCGCGAACGCCCGGCACCATGCCGTCCATCGCCACGGACTTGCCCGCAATCTGCGCCTGCCGCGCCGCCTTGCCCGGATCCCGCCGCAGCCCGGTCAGCGGACGCACCGCTTCGGAAAACAGACTGCCCTCGCTCGTCGCCAGCCGGACATGCCGGTCATGCGGCGCGCCCGCCATCGGCACCGCCGCCGAAAGCCCGACGCTGCTCACGAAATCCTTCGCCGGATTGCCGTCATAGATGAAGCTGTGGACGACGCGCAGATGGTCGCTCCCCGCATAAGCATAGAGCCGCACGGTGAAGGGCAGCAGCGTGCGCCCCGCCCCTTCATGCACGCCCTCAAGCTTCACGACCGCGCGCACCGGCCCCTTCTGCTCGACGGTCGCCTTGTCCACCCGCCCGGTGAGTTGCACCCGCGCGCCGTTCTCCGCCGCATCGTCCACGCTCGCCACCAGCGCCAAAGCGTCCATCACCTGCCGCGCCCCGGCCCAAGCCCCTGCGACAATCACCTCGCCGGACCGGGGAATGCGCCAGCGCGTCGCGCCACTCACGATCTCGATCGCGTCCGCCGCCTCACGCACCATCACCGGCGTTGCAGGCGCGGTCGGCTTGCCGATCACCACTTCGAACCCCGAAGCCTGATCGCCGCCACTCGGCAGAGCATGGGCCGACCATTTGAGCGATCCGTCGGGCCATGTCGCGAGCGTCCAGTGCTG
>CAJYHD010000183.1 GCA_913773715.1 uncultured Sphingobium sp. | reverse complement strand
CTCCCGGATAGCGATCATTGCCGATGTCGAGCAGGAACATCTTATCGTTCGGCACCTTGCTCAGGAACGCGGCGATCGCTATCCGGGAGCATGGCGGTACACAAAGGCGTTCGACGGCAAGAACTGGGCCTATGGCTATGTTCATAATTATGGCGGCAGCAATCCGGTCTATGGCGATCTCGATTTCTATCGCTCCGATCTCGCCACCGTGGTCGACGATCCCGCGCATGGCGACCTGAAGGCGTTCGGCCTGTTCCCGGAAGGACTGAACAGCAACTCGGTCGTCTATCAATATGCCTATGACCTCGCTTGGGGCGACACGCTGCGGCGACCGCTGAAAGACTGGATGGCGCAGTATCTGACCGCCCGCTACGGTGACGCGTCGCCAGCTCTGATCGATGCGTGGAGCCGCGCCAATACAGGCGTGTACAGCACGAAATACTGGACGCCACGCTGGTGGGAGGAGAAAGCAGGGGCCTATCTGTTCTTCAAGCGACCTACGGTTGACGGCCAACATTATCCCACGCCGCCCGGCGACATGAAGGCGTTGCGCGAGGCACTCGACGGCCTGTTATCGGTCGAAGCGGTGAAATCGCAGCCGCTCTACATCTACGACGTGGTCGATTTCGCGCGCCACTATGCTACGCTACGGCTCGACGACAAGCTGCGCGCCGCGATCGCGGCCTATGCCCGTGGCGACGTGGCCGCAGGTGATGCAGCCGCCGCAACCGTCACCCGGTTGGCGCAAGGAATCGATGCTCTGATCGGCAACCAGCAGGAAACGCTGGGCAGCTGGATCGGCGATGCGCGCGCCTATGGTGATACGCCCGCCGAAAAGGCTGAGTTCGAAGAGCAAGCCAAGGCCGTCGTCACGGTCTGGGGTGGCGAAGGCAATTTGTCAGACTATGCGTCGCGCGCATGGCAGGGTCTTTACGCGGGCTATTATCTGCCACGCTGGACGATGTTCCTCGGCGCCCAGCGCGCAGCGGCAACAGCCCGCCGCCCGCTAGATCAAGCTGCGACGATGACTGCGATCAAGAACTGGGAGCAAGGCTGGATCAAGGATGGCAAAACCTGGCCTCGGCAACGCCCGGCCGCGCCGCTCGACGCCGTACGCGCGCTGCTCGTGGACGCCGACACATGAGCGACGCCCCCGGTATCGCGCCCCGGCGGCGTTTCGTCGCGCTCGACATCTTTCGGGGCATCACCATTTTCCTGATGATCGTCGTCAACACGGCGGGCGCCGGGGCTAAGCCTTTCACGCAGCTTGTTCATACTCCATGGTTCGGCTTCACACTGGCCGACGCGATCTTTCCGAGCTTCCTCTTCGCCATGGGCAATGCGATGAGCTTTGCATCTCGCGCACAGCTTTCGAACCGGACCTATGTCGGACGTTTGGCTCGGCGCGCGGCGATCATCTTCCTGCTCGGCTTCCTCATGTCCTGGTTCCCATTCGTCACGCACACGAGCGCGGGGTGGGAGCCGATCCCCTTTTCGGTGACGCGCATTCCTGGCGTGCTGCAACGGCTTGCACTCTGCTATTTTGCCGCAGGGCTGATGGTCCGTTGGCTCAATCCGCGCCAGATCGTGCTGGCAGGGATCGCCCTCCTGCTCGGCTATTGGGCCATCCTGCTCACGCTGTCCGCTCCGGGCATGGCTTATGACAAGTTTGGCAATATCGGGACCCATCTCGACCTGTGGCTGCTCGGCCCCGACCATCTCTACAAAAAGGATCATGGGTTCGATCCCGAGGGCCTTCTCGGCACCCTGCCCGCGATCGTCAACGTGCTGGGCGGCTACATCGTCGGCCTTGTCGTGCAGAAGCGCGCCAGCCTCCAAAAGGCGGTGCGCGAGATCATGGTGGTGGGCATCGCGCTCGTCATCGCAGGTCTCGCTTGGTCGCCTTGGTTTCCGATCGCGAAGAAGCTCTGGACCAGTTCCTATGTCTTGCTGACGATTGGCATCGATTGCATTGCGCTGGGCTGCGTCATCATCCTGTTCGAGCTGGCTGGCATCCGTAAAGGCGTACGTTTCTTCACGATTCTCGGCCGCAATCCACTGGCCATCTACCTTTTCTCCGAACTGTTCGTGGTTGCGCTCAACCAGTTCGTCATCGTCTCCGGCGAAGGTGTCTATGACTGGGTTGGAATAGCTGTGTTCCAGCGGATCGTCCCCGGCGCAATCGGCTCGTTGTTGTGCGCCGTGACCTACACAATGTTGTGCTGGGCGGTCGGCTGGTGGATGGACAGGAAGAGGCTCATCCTCAAAGCCTAAACTAAACTGCTGAAACTGCTATCCTTTGTTTCCGCGCAAGCCAGTAGCGGATTAGTATCGCTTGCCTTTTCAAAATGCTGCCCTACCGATCGACGGTCGAGCAGCTTCATACGGAAAATTTTCAGGGCGGCCCCGCTGCGACGCTGGATGGCGTTTCTAAGTTCAACTATAATGCAGGCGCCTATTTCGAGAAGAACGGCTTCAGTATTCGTGACAGCTACAATTTCCGCAGCAGCTATTCGGGCAGTAGCGGCATCTTCGGCGATGGTGACATCACGCCGGCCGATGATCAGCTCGATGGTCCGATCAGCTATCAGATCAGCAAGGCGATTTCGATCAGTGCCGATGTCAACAACCTGCTAGATGCGGTGCAGAAGACGGAAAACAGCTTCGGACTGCTCAAGACCTATAATCTGATCGGTTGCCGCATTACTGCTGGCGTGCATGTCAGCTTCTGGCGCCCATCCAACAGACGGAGAGACGATCTTGACTATGAACCGCCGCGACGCCTTGGGCCTGATGGGATTGTCGGCAAGTATGGGCGCACTGGCCCCCGGCGCAGCAAGCGCACGGCAGGCATCATCCCCCGCCGCTGCCGGTCCCTTCACGCCTGACTGGAAGTCCTTGACCAGTCATTACAGCGCGCCCGAATGGTATCGTGATGCCAAGTTTGGCATCTGGGCGCACTGGAGCGCGCAGTGCGTACCGGAAGAAGGCGATTGGTACGCCCGCGACATGTATCTTCAGGGTACGCGCGCCAACAAGGCGCATATTCGCAAATATGGGCATCCCAGCAATGTCGGTTTCATGGAAATCGAAAATATGTGGAAGGCCGAGCGCTGGGACCCCGAACGGCTGATCGAACTCTACATTCGCGCCGGCGCCAAATATTTCGTCGCACTCGCCAACCATCACGACAATCTCGACGCCTATGCTTCCTCCCATCATCCGTGGAACACGACGCGCGTGGGTCCGAAGAAGGATATAGTCGGCACCTGGGAAAAGCTCGCCCGAGCCAAGGGCGTGCGCTTCGGCGTATCGAACCACAGCGCCCATGCCTGGCACTGGTTCCAGTCCGCCTATGGCTATGACGCCGAAGGGCCGATGCAGGGCAAGCGCTATGATGCGTGGAACCTGAACAAAGCGGGCGGTCGCGGCAAATGGTGGAACGGCCTCGATCCGCAGCAGCTTTATACCGGCCGCAACATTCCCATGCCCGACGGCGTCACGACACTTGTCGAAATGAATGCCATCCACGAACGGACCGACCGCCTGTGGAGCGAAGGATTGCCCGCCAACAATTCCGAATTCGCGCGCAACTGGGCGCTTCGTTGTCGCGAACTGATCGACGTCTACAAACCCGACCTCATCTATTTCGACAATTTCGATCTGCCGCTCCAGCAATATGGGCTGGATATCGCTGCGCATTATTACAACGCCAACATGGCGTGGCACGGCGGCAGGAACGAGGGCGTGATCAACGTCAAGATGCTGCCGGCGGAACGCCGCATGGGCGTGATCGAGGATGTCGAGCGCGGCGGCAAGTCGATGATCGAAATCTATCCGTGGCAAACCTGTACGTGCCTCGGCAACTGGCACTATGACCGCGCACTGTACGAGCGCAACGGGTACAAGACGGCGCCCAACATTATCCACACCCTGTCCGATATCGTATCAAAGAATGGCAACCTGCTGCTGAGCGTACCGATGCGCGGCGACGGCACCATCGACGAGAAAGCCGAAGCCATCGTGCAGGAGATCGGGACCTGGATGGGCCGCTATGGCAGCGCGATCTACGACACGCGTCCGTGGCGCATCCACGGCGAAGGACCGACGCAGCCCAATGCAGGCATGTTCGCCGAGGGCGGGCCGGAAACGCGCTATACCGCTGCCGACCTGCGCTATGTCCGGCGGGGCGACGATGTCCATGCGCTGGTCCTTGGCTGGCCGGAAGACAATGTTGCGCGCCTGACGCTGTGGAGCCGCAACAATCCGATCGGTCGTGGCGAGATCAGCCGCATCACGCTGCCGGGTCAAAGCGAACCGCTGACGTTCCGCCGCACCGATACCGCGCTGGAAGTGGACCTTCCTCCTGCCTCACGCAATCGCATCGGCGTAGCGCTTATCCTGTCGGGACAAGGCCTGACGCAGGGAAGCCTGGGCGATCGTAACGGCGTTTGATCAGAGCGGCGTTGACCCATGTCTCGTCCGATGTTCCACGACATCGGATGGGTTTTGACGACTAAGCCCGAACGACGGTTTTGCGATCGCGCGATTATCAGCGGCGCGATCGCAATGCCGCCGTGCTGCGCAGTGGCGAGCAGCGGACCGGAGCGTTCTTGGGCTACCCCGTGCCGTCAAACACTTTTGACCAGTCGTCAACCGCCAGCCATGGACCAACGTCGATTGGGCCTTGTTTAATCAAGCCTACACGTTGGGCGCGGAATATGACGGCGTTAATCCGAGTGCGTACGACCTCAAGCCAACGGCAGCAGATCTTCAAAACAGCTACCGCATCGGCGAGAAAATCCTGGCCGCCTATGGCCGGGTCGATTTCCGAGGCGACGGTCGGCGAAGTCCCCGTGACGGGCAATTTCGGACTGCGCTACGTCCGCACGAACACCGATGTCGACGGCACCACGATCGCGCCGGTTACGGATGCGGCGGGCAAGGTGACGACGCAGGTAACGCCAGTGACCACCGAGGCGCGCTATGGCGAGTTTTTGCCCAGCGCCAACGCGACGTTCAAGTTCACCGACAATGTCCAGCTGCGTCTGGGCGTCGCTCGAACGATGACGCGGCCGTCACTTTCGGAACTGCGCAACTCGATCAACACGAACAGTTCTACCGTAACGAGCATGTTCAACGAAGGTGCGGCAGCGCTGGCCGATCCGTCGATCATCCTGACCGCGTCGGCAGGTAATCCCAACCTGCGACCCTATACGTAGTGGAATTTCGACATGTCGCTCGAATGGTATTTCAAGCAGTTCAGCACGCTGACCGTTGCCGCCTTCCACAAGGATATCAGCGACCATTTCGCGTCGGACTTCGAAACACGCAGGCTTGCCTTGGCCGTCCGCGACGGCAGCACGCTGCCCGTTGACGTGCTGGTTGCGACGCCCACCAATGTCGGCGATGCCGCCATTTCGGGTATCGAATTCGGCTATACCAACAAGCTGCCCTTCGGCATCGTCGACCTTGGCGCCAGCTTCAAGCTGCGCCCCAATGTCGAGCTGTTCATGCAGGCGGTCAACCTGCTGGACCAGCGACAGGTTTCCTTCGCCGGCACCCAGCGCGAGGTCAGCGAAATCCACACCTTCGGTCGCAGCCTCAATTTCGGCGTGCGCGCCAAGTTCTGAAATAGGAGGACCATTGTCCCGGCATGTATGCCTCGGGACAATGGACTGATCAGTCCGCGCATCATGCAAACCTGATTGGAAATGCGCTGGAGCGGGTAGCGGGGATCGAACCCGCATCACAAGCTTGGAAGGCTAGTGCTCTACCATTGAGCTATACCCGCCCGCGCAGATGAGCGCCCTGCATCATCGCGCCCGGCCCGTCAAGATCGGCCTTACCCCGCCCCGATAATTCCTCTATCACTCGGGTCATGGACACCCCCTCGCTGCGCCAACTCGACATATTCGCGCAGATGGTGGCGGCAGGCAGCCTCGTTCGCTGCGCGCGCTATCTCGACATGCCCGTCTCCCATGTGGCCGCTGAGATCGAAGCACTGGAGTTGCGGCTGGGTTACCGCCTGTTCGACGATCTGGAGCGCACCGCGCGCCTGACGCCAGCGGGACACAAGACGGCGCAGGCGATGACGCTGCTTTCGCAGGGCGAGCCGGAGCAATGGGAGGAAACAGCCGCGCCACCATCCGCCGCCGCTGCGCCCGAACCAGAGCCACAGCCCGAACCGGAACCGGCCCCGCGCTTCACGCCGCTGGTTCCGCCGCCCGCGCCCCAAGCGCCGCATCGCACGATCATGCTTGCCGCCCCCGCCCCGGTCTTCGGTCATTTTCAAGATGCCCTGGCTGCGTTCGAGGCCGCCAATGACGACATCGTCATCGCGCTCGACCTGCATGTGCAGACCGCCGCCGACGCCGCTCGCGTTCTCGCGTCGGGCAAGGCCGACATCGCCTATTTCTACACGCTCGAAGCACCAACCGATCCGCCATCGCGCTACGGCTGGTCCGAGCAGCTCAATCTTTACGCAGGCGAAGCGCATCCGCTCGCCCGGCAGGACAGCGTGTCGCGTGATGCCTTGTCAATCACGCCGCTGCTCGCCATGGAGCGCGGCAACGGCATGCGCGGCGTGATCGAGGCCGCACTGGAAAAAGGCCGTGCGGCGACGGGTCCGGTCACGCTGGAAAGCGGCAATCTGTCCGCGATCATGGCCGCGTTGCGGGACGGAGCCGGTATCTTCGCGGCTTTCGGGCCACTCGCCCGCGACCTTGGCCGCATGAGCGGTATCCGCCGCCTGCCGCTCGATGCACCGCTTCCTTCGATCGAAATCCGGCAGGCCGTGGCAAAGTCCGACACTCCCGCCGTCCAAGCACTCGCCGAGTTCCTGTTTCTATAAAGTCGCACTCCACGCCGCCTCTCACTGCGCGCGGCAAAAAGCGGCAGATCGATATTGATATGATGTATCATGATGGATACAGGGTCTCATCTTTCGACAAGACTACAGGGTGATCCTTTCATGTCCCGTTCTTCGCTGCTGCGCGCTGGCGCCGCCCTTCCGCTGCTGTGCCTGACCATTCCCGCCTTCGCGCAGGCTCCCGCTGCCGATAATGACGCGGACAAGGGCAGCTATCACGACCAGAATGTCGACCTCGTCGTGACCGCGCTCATCCCGCGCCGTCAGGGCGACATCCTGTCCGGCACCACGGTCGTCGCGGGCGAGAATCTGATCCGCAACCTGCGCCCCAGCATCGGTGAGACGCTCGCCCGCCAGCCCGGCGTCTCCGCCACCTCCTTCGGCCCCAACGCCTCGCGCCCAATCCTGCGCGGCTTTCAGGGCGAGCGCGTCCGCATCCTGACCGATGGCATCGGCAGCTTCGACGTGTCCAACACCTCGGTCGATCATGCCGTCGCGATCAATCCGCTGACCGCCGATCGGATTGAAATCCTGCGCGGCCCCTCCGCCCTTCTCTACGGCTCCTCGGCGATCGGCGGCGTCGTCAACGTCATCGACAGCCGCATCCCGCGCCGCGTGCCCGACGAAGCGATCCACATCGACGCGCTCGGCAATTACGGGAGCGCCGCCAACGAACGCAGCGGTTCGGGCGAGATCGAAGTGCCGCTGGCCGAGAAGTTCGTTGTTCACTTGGACGGTACCTATTCCAAGAGCGGCAACCTCGACACTGGCAGCTACATCCTCACGCCTGCCGAACGCGCACAGGCCGCCGCCAGCGCCGATCCAGAAATCCGCGATCTTGCCGCCCTGCGCGGCAAGCTGCCCAATAGCGCCGGGCGCATGTGGGAGGTCGCGGGCGGCGCCGCCTATATCGACGACGGCGGCAACCTCGGCGTCTCCTACGCCCACACGGACAATTTCTACGGCGTCCCCATCCGCTATTCCCTCGTCCCAGGCGAGGAAGCGGAGAAGGTGCGGCTGCGCATGAAGCAGGACCGCGTCGATCTGCGCGGCGAGGTCGCGGTCAATGGCGGCTTCCTCGACAGCATCCGCCTGCGCGCCGGTTTCGCCGACTATCAGCATCAGGAGATCGAGGACACCGGCGAGGTCGGCACCACCTTCCTCAACCAGTCGATGGAAAGCCGTCTGGAGTTCATCCAGTCCAAGCGCGGCGGCTGGGATGGCGCGTTCGGCGCACAATTCTTCACCCGCCGCTTCCATGTGATCGGCGAGGAGAAATTCCTGCCCAAGAACGAGACCGACCAGCTCGGCATCTTCACGCTCCAGTCCCTCGACCTCGGCGATACCCGGCTCGAAGCCGGCGCACGCTATGAACATACCGACCTCAAGGCCGACGCAGACGAAGACCTGTTCTTCGACGGTCGCCGCCGCAGCTTCGATGCGATCTCCGGTTCGCTGGGCATCAGCCAGGCGATTGCGCCCGGTTGGCGCATCGGCCTCAACGGGTCGCGCAGCGAGCGTGCGCCGTCGGCCGAGGAACTGTTCGCACGCGGCAATCATGCAGGCACGCAAGCTTTCGAGCTCGGCAACCCGGACTTCGCCAAGGAAAAGAGCTGGGGCATCGAAGGCACGCTGCGCGGATCGGGTGAGGGCTACAGCATCAGCCTTGCCGCCTATCACAACTGGTTTAGCGGCTATATCTACGAAAGCGTCGTCGCTGACACCGTGTGCCAAGCGGTAAATGGCGGGGCCGATCTCGAATTCCCCTGCTACGCCTTCTCCCAGGCCGACGCCCGCTATTACGGGTTCGAGGCGGAAGGATCGCTGACCCTCGCCAAGATTGGCGGATACAAGATCAATGTCGACGGCGTCGCCGACTATGTCCGCGCGACGATCAAGGGCAGCGGTCCCGCTCCGCGCATTCCCCCGCTGCGTTTGCTCGGCGGTCTGGAAGCGCAAGGCGATCGGCTCTCGGCTCGTGCTGAAGTCGAGCATGTCTTCGATCAGGATCGCGTGACGCAGTTCGAAACGCCGACGGACGGCTACACGATGGTCAACGCCTCCATCTCGCTCAAGCCGCTGCCCGGCAACGACCGCACCACGCTGATGCTGTCGGCGAACAACCTGTTCGACGTCGAAGCCCGCCGCCATGCCAGCTTCCTCAAGGACTTTGCGCCGCTCGCCGGGCGCGACATCCGCCTGACGGCGCGCTTCTCGCTTTAGGACAGTTTAGGCGCCCTCGAATTGCGCCTTGTGACAATTGTGTTACAAGGCGCAATTCCATGCGCCAGATCGCCGCCCTGCCCTACTCGACCGCTACGGACGGATCGATGCGCATCCTGCTTATCACGTCGCGGGACACACGGCGCTGGGTCATTCCCAAGGGCAATCGGATCAAAGGGCTGGCGGGCCATCGCGCCGCCGAGCTGGAAGCCTATGAGGAAGCAGGCATCAACGGCATTGCCTGCCCCGCGCCGCTTGGCCGCTACAGTTATGACAAGCGCAAGCGCAGCGGTGCCTCGCGCGAGGCGACGGTCGAGGTTTTTCCGCTTGCGGTCACCGGCCAGCTGACGCAATGGCCCGAACAGGGGCAGCGGGAACTACGTTGGTTTCCGGTTGCCGAGGCCGCAAAGGCGGTGGACGAACCCGATCTTAAGGCGATCATCGCCGCCTTCCGCCAGCCGCCGAAGGACCCGGGGCTTCTCGTTCGCCTGATCTTGTGGTTCAGGGACAAGCAGATTGAAAGGACGGGTATGCTCGGCTGGTTCCAGGCATTGATGCCAAAGCAGGGCCGCTTCTTCGAACAGTTCGAGGATCATGCCGCCACGCTCGTTTCGGGCGCGGATGCGCTCGCCCGGCTGCTGAAGGGCGGGCCGGAGATGGAAGTCCATATCAAGGAGATTTCCGACCGCGAACATGCTGCGGACGAAATCATCCGCGACGTGCTGCTCGACGTGCGCCGCATCTTCGTCACCCCGTTCGACCGCAGCGCCATCACCGACCTCATCGGCGCGATGGACGACGCGATCGACCAGATGAACCAGACCGCCAAGGCGATCGCCCTGTTCGAAGTCAAGGACTTCGCGCCGCAGATGCAGGACATGAGCGCCATCATCGTCGAATGCGCGCGCATCACGGCGGAGGCCGTGCCGCTGCTGCGATCGTTGAACCTCAACGCCAGCCGCCTGCACGAGCTGACCGAACGGCTGGTAAAGCTGGAGGGACATGCCGACACGCTGCACGAAGCGGGCCTGAAGGCGCTCTATGCGCAGGCGCGCGTCGGCAACCCGATGGACTTCGTCGTCGGCAACGAAATCTATTCGCATCTCGAAAAGGTCACCGACCGGTTCGAGGATGTCGCGAACGAGATTTCGGGGCTGGTCATCGACCACGCCTGAGCCAAATCGATGGAAGCCCATATCGCCTTCCCGCTGTTGGTGGCGCTGATCGCCGTCGCGCTGGCGTTCGATTTTCTGAACGGTCTGCACGACGCGGCGAACTCGATCGCGACGATCGTGTCGACCCGCGTGCTGAAGCCGCAATATGCGGTCGCCTGGGCCGCCTTCTTCAACTTCATCGCCTTCCTCTTCTTCGGCCTCCATGTCGCAACGACAGTGGGCAAGGGGATCGTGGACGCCAACATCATTGATGCGCAGGTGATCTTCGGCGCGCTGATGGGGGCGATATCCTGGAACCTCATCACCTGGGGCCTCGGCATCCCCTCCTCCTCCAGCCACGCGCTGGTCGGCGGATTGCTGGGCGCAGGCATCACCAAGGCGGGACTATCGGCGGTCGTCTGGAACGGCGTCTTCATGACCAGCGCCGCGATCGTCGTGTCGCCTGCGATCGGCCTGATGCTGGCACTTCTGCTCGTCCTCATCATCAGCTGGATCTTCCGCCGCTTCACGCCACAGGGCGCGGACCGGGTGTTCCGCCGGCTTCAGCTCGTCTCCGCCTCGCTCTACTCGCTTGGCCATGGCGGCAATGATGCGCAAAAGACGATGGGGATCATCGCGGTGTTGCTCTATTCGCAGGGCATGTTGCAGGGCGAGTTTCATGTGCCCTTCTGGGTGGTTATCTCCTGTCAGGCGGCGATGGGGCTCGGCACGCTGCTGGGCGGATGGAAGATCGTCCACACCATGGGGTCGAAGATCACGCGCCTGACCCCGGCTCAAGGCTTCTGCGCGGAAACGGGCGGCGCGTTGACGCTGTTCCTTGCCACCCATCTGGGCGTACCGGTGTCCACGACGCACACC
>CAJYHD010000182.1 GCA_913773715.1 uncultured Sphingobium sp. | reverse complement strand
CATCTAGACGCGCGCGAACATTTTCATAAGCAGGTCGGCATCGACCTTCACCCGGACGCTGGGGCGGCGGGAGCCCATGCCTGCTATCCAGACTGCCTGCCGGCCGTCGCCCGGCGTGGCCTATTCGGCGAAGTAGTCGCCGGCCTGGTAACCCAGGCTTATGCAGAGGAACTCGTTGGTGGGCATGAATGGTCAGTCCCCATCTTCCTCTTTCGCTTCCATGCCGATGTCGAGAGCTATCTGTGGGATCTTCGTTACGATCCGTCACGCAAGCGCCAGGTATTTGGCCGCTTCGGTTCGGACTTCGTCGGGGTACGGCTCGACGCGGCCGGGAACGTGGTCCGGGTCATCGTCGGCGAAGCGAAATGGCGCGCCTCCCTGACCAACTCAGCGGTCGCCGCGCTCCTCCATGGCGAAAAGAATTTGAAAGATCCGACCACCGGTAAGAATGTACATAACGGTCGCGGCATCTGGTTTGAGGTGAACCGGGACAGCGTCGTCCCGAAGGGCTTGCGTCAACTGCAGCGCCTGCTGGAGCTGCGAGATCCCGTGAACCATGCGACCGCTATTGCGTCCATGGACGCCGCGATCACCGCGACGGTACCCACGCTTGCGCGGACGAACCTCGTTGTGATCGCCGGCAACGGAGCAGCGACCCGCAAGAAACTGAATGTGCTCATCCCATGGAAGAAGCCGCCGGCAGACTACATCGCCCCGCATGATTTGCAGGTTGTCGAGCTGATCCTTGAAGGCGGTGAGGCGCTGATCGACGGGCTGTATACCTCTATGTGGAAGCCCTGACGCCATGTCCGAAGAGATGCGGCGTGCCGTCGCAGAGCAAGTTCGCACTTCGCTGGCCATCGAAAACGCGTTATCCCGCCCGCAGGCTCGCGCCTTCGTACGTTGCTTGCAGGCGACGTGGCAGGTTCCCACGATCCAGTGGTCGGTACGTGATTCCGAGAACCAGCTTAGTGACGCTAGGCGCCTCCTTCATGCGGCGCACATTTTTCGCACGGTGGATGGCCCGACGTCCCCGGGGGCGATCGACTGCTATCGCCGCACGGGTGAGCTACTTGAGTGGTTGGCGCGGGCAGATGACGGCCTGCGGACGATTGTCCCGATCGAATTGCTCGCGGCCGGTGCCTACCAACTTGGAGGTTTGCCGGCGATGGCGGCCGGATTGCTCGCCCAGGTGCCGTCCGATCAAGATGGGGTCAGCCTGCTGGCTGCCTTCCTGCGCGCCGACTTCGACGATGTCATCGCGCGCGCGGCCAATTTCTGGAGCGAGCACCCACATCTGACCCAGCCTGACCAGGGAACGTTGCTCGCAACTGCGCTCCTCGAATCCGACGAAGCCGGCGAGGATGGCGATCGCGTCACCTGGTACTTCACCATTGAATTGGTTCGCACTGTTGGCCTCATCGCCGACTGCCTCCGACGCGGTGACGATCCACGCCTGGACCGCGCCATGGCCAAGTTGCGCGCGCTCGACGAGATGGCGGCTCGGACCTTCAGCGACGATGCAGCGCTCGTTCTTTCCCTGATCCGGGATGTGGCCGATCGTTTCGTTGCCGCCTCCATCTACAAACCCCTGCGCGCATTGGCTGTGCTCCGGCCGGAGCGGCTTTCCAAGCTCACCGATTACGCGCGTGACCAATTCAGTCGCGGGCGCGGTATCCTTTGGACATCGCAGCTGCAGGGACTGGAACGGCTGCTACGCGACGACTCCTTCGCGCTTTGCACGCCGACCGGATCGGGTAAGACGCTGGTGGCCAATATGGCGATCGTCAAAGAACTGCTCCTGCGCGCGGAGCCCGCAGCCATCGGACCGTTAGCGCTTTATATTGTCCCATCTCGCGCTCTGGCCAACGAGGTCGAGGCCAAATTGACCTCGGAGCTTGGGCGAGAATGCCTGATTACGGGTCTGTATGGTGGCGCAGACTGGGGCATCACGGATGCTTGGCTGACGACCGACCGACCGGTGGTGCTCATCGCTACGGTCGAGAAGGCCGACGCGTTGATGCGCTATCTGGGGCCGATCCTTATAGCGCGCATCAGACTCCTCATCATCGATGAAGCACATCAGGTTGTACCGGACGCTGATGAGTCTACTCGCGTAAGCTTCGCGGAGCATAGCAATCGGGCCATCCGGCTCGAGACGCTGGTTTCGCGTATAGTCGCGCGACAGCCGGAAGTTGTACGCATCGCGCTCACTGCCGTCGCAGGGGGAGCCGCACAGCCCGTAGCGCGCTGGATCGAAGGCCGCGGGGATGCTCAGGCGGTTGGCGTCCGCTATCGCAGCACCCGCCAAGTTATCGGGGTGCTGGAGACCGCACCGAACGCACCAGGTCGTATCCTGCTCGACCTGATGAACGGCCGCCCGCTTTACCTCCGGGGCGAGGAAGACCCGGTGTACCTACCCCTCCGCGTTGCACCGATGCCTCAACTTCGCTCGCAGTGGCGTAACAGCCTCAATCGCTTCAACACGTTGAGTGTTTTGTGGACCGCCCTGCATCTCGTGGAGGAGGATCAGCGCATCCTGATCTCGGTCGCGCAAGAGCCAGAACAAACGATGCGTTTGTATAAAGAAGCGCTTGAGCTGCCAACTTGGCAGGCGATCGTTAATTTCACGCCGCCCCGGGGCCGCCGTGGTGAGCGCTTTGACGAGGCGCGAGCCGCTTGTCAGGACTATTGTGGAGCCGATAGCTTCGAGCTTTTCCTGTTGGAACGGGGAATTGCCACCAGCCACGGTCAGATGCCGCAGCGTCTACGGCGGTTGATGGTGGAGATGATCGATCAGCGTATCTGCCCGATAACGGTCGCCACGGCGACATTGACGGAGGGCGTGAATCTTCCGTTCGATCTCATCTTTCTGACCTCGCTGAAGCGCACATCGTGGGATCCGGTCGAGGAAGAGCAGATCATTGCTCCGCTTAGTTCGGCGGAGTTTCGCAATCTTGCCGGCCGTGCTGGGCGACCCGGTGCATCGCGAGGGATCGAAGGACTGACGCTGGTCGCTCTGCCCCGTCAGATTTCGACGACTGCCACTGCGAGCCGCCCTATACAGCGGCGTCAGCTCGCAACCTTGGGTGCGGAATACGAGCAGCTGCGCGATGCGCTTGTCATCGAAGAGCGTGATGCCGATGGTGTGCCCAGCCCTTTGGCGATGTTGCTGGAACTGATCTGGGATCGCGCGTATCGGCTGCTGCAAGTATCGCCAGACGACTTCCTCAACTGGCTCGAGGCGACGGCGCCCACGACCGTCAGCGCAGCAGCGGGCACTGGAGCGACCGACCCTCGTGCCCGACTTGCGGATGCGATGGATGAGCTTGATGGCCTAGCGTTGGCGGCCGTTGAGGAGCTTCAGCAAAGCGATACCGCTGCAATGTCTCCCGCGCAGATAGAGGCACATCTGAAAAGCGTTTGGCAGCGCACG
>CAJYHD010000181.1 GCA_913773715.1 uncultured Sphingobium sp. | reverse complement strand
ACGCGATCGCAGCAAGTTCGGCAAGCATTTGCTCATGGTCAAAGTGCCGGATGGCCAGGAAGCGGTCGATCGCGCGAGGCGCTGGATGGATGCGGGCGGCACCCATGTGTCGATTGAACCGCAGCGGCGCGGATTCACTACTCTGGAGGCACATCTGGACTTCATGCGCCGCAGCACAGACGACTTCCATAAGGCTGGTTTGCTGGCCGATTGATGTTTTTGACGCGCTCGGGGTTACGCCCGGGCGCGCCCACGTCATGCCGAACAAGGGCTCGCGGGAAGGGGAAGTTCGTCGAGGAGGTCACTTCAGTTTTGGGCATTACGCTGGACTGAGCGTGCCCTTCTTTGATCGCCTACCTTTTTCGCGCGGCGTAGAATTTACTCAGTCTTGGGTGATCGGTGGGCCAAGGTCATGGTCATCGTAGCGCAATGATAAAGCGCGCCATCACGTTCCACGCTAACCTCAGCTGCGGTCGTGCTGATCGTGTGTCCGGCAGACAGAACTCGACCGGTAGCTATAAGTCGGCTCCCTCGTGCCGGACCGGTGAAGTGGATATTCTGCTGCAATGTCGCGCCAGGCCTTTCGGGCGCGATGGTCATCCCGCTCAGCGCCGCGGCATATTCGGCGATGGCACTTGTGATCGCGCCTTGAAACCATCCCGGCATATGGCCCAACTCCGGCCGATTATCGATCGCGAGCGTGACCGTCCCTTCACCCCACGCCACAAGGTGAACGCCAAACAGACCGGCGACGCAAGGTGAAGACAATGGCGCGCGAAGGAAAGGTGGCACGTCTTCAGAAAAGCCGCTGCTTGCCGCGTGATCGTCCATTCCCGTTGCTATCCTCGTTCCACAGTGCAAACCAGCTGCAGACGCAGCGCTATGCATCTTTCGCACCTGCCATCTAGTGGGGCAGAGCGAGCCTCACGCGGTCACCGGCACGGCCTGACGATTTTATCAGGCGTTGAAAACTGCTTGTCGAATCGATCTCCAGCAACCAGTTACCACTGACGCCCGCTAGAGTAATCCTCTTGCGACTAAGCAATGCATGGCCGTGTGTATCAGGCGGGATAGAAGCCTGACCTTGCGCCGGTCAATTCTCCAGCGGGCGGACATCCTGCGCCAACGTAGCGATCAGGCGGCTTTGCTCCTCGTCGAGATCGTCCTTTCCAACAGCGTTAGCGAGCGGATCATTCTCAGCGATATGGCCTGCGGCAGGTTCAACATCGTCATCCAACGGGCGGATGTCCTGAGTAGTAGAAAGGATCGCGGCGCTACGTGCGTCCGCTTCGTCTTTGGATCCCTGGTCGACCATCACATGTCTCCTATTCCTCAAGATGAACTTGACGCAGGGAGTAGAGTTCCGTCGCGGCTGGGGCTTTGCACGCCAGCGGTGTATCGATCAGCCGAATACCTGCGCAAATTACGCTGCGGGTATGATCGAAAACATAATGATGATTTCGTGAATCGCGTGCGTTGCGGCCCCCCATAGGCACTCTTATACGCGTGGCATAGTCGCCAGAACCCAAGGATTTACGGCAATCATGGACAATAAGGTTTCGGTCAATCCGATGTCGCTGGTCGACCGGACGATCATCGTCACGGGGGCTGGCCAAGGCATCGGCCGCGCTGTGGCGGAACTGATCGTCGAATTGGGCGGCAACGCAGTCATCGCCGATATGAATTCGGAAACGCTCGAAGCAGCGAAGGCTGATTTTCCCGAGGGTCGTTTCTTGGGCGTGGAAGCGAACATCGCCGAAGAGGCCGATGTGCAGAACTTGGTCGCCAAAGCGGTCGAAGCTTTTGGTTCGGTGCATGGTCTGGTCAACAACGCCGGAATCACGCGGACCGCCATGATCGACAAGATGACGATCGAGCAGTGGAATCAGGTTATCGGTGTACATCTTACCGGCGCCTTTCTCTGCACCCAGGCGGTCGGGCGTCACATGATCGCAAGGGCCAAGGCCGGGGACAGCAATCCAGGGGCGATCGTCAACATCTCTTCGGACGCTGGCATCCAGGGAACGATAGGCCAGATCAATTACGCCACGGCCAAAGCCGGCATCCTGGGCACGACCATGAGCACGGCACGCGAATGGGCGAAATACGGCATCCGCGCCAATTGCGTGGCGTTTGGCGTCGTGGAAACCCCTATGACCGAGACGATCCGAACAAACGAAAAATTCCGGGATACCTACATGGCAAAGATCCCCCTCGGTCGATTCAGTACCGCCCAGGAAGTGGCACGCCCGGTGTGCTTCCTGTTGTCCGAAGCAGCCTCCTTCATCACGGGCCAACGCCTGTCGGTGAATGGCGGCATGCAGATCGCGGTCTGACGGCATGGGCTGGCGTGTGGACAACGAGCTGCAGCAGATGCTGCGGGACAGTGCGCAAGGCTATTTGGGCGGAGCCGGCGGTGCGGCGCATGCGCGGAAGGTGCGCGACGACCAGGCCGGGTTCGATGCGGCGGCCTGGGCCAGCTTTGGCGAGCTGGGTTGGACCGGTGTCCTGCTGCCTGAAAGTCTGGGTGGCTCGGAGCTGGGTCTGGAGCCCGCGCTGACGTTGGCGGAAGAACTGGGCCGCACGATCGCGCCGGAGCCTTTCGTGGCGTCGGCGGTAATCGCGGCTACGCTTTTGGCGGCCTCGACGGCCAGCGCAGCAACTGAACTGGCGTCGGCGTTGGCCGAGGGGCAGCGAAGCGTTACTTTCGCGTGGCAAGAGAGCCGGGGTGTGCTGGGCGCACCCGCATTCGACACCTACTTCGCCAACGGGACGCTGACCGGCGTAAAGGTGCATGTGCCAGGCTGGCATCCCGGCGTGGCGCTTCTCGTCGCTGCCGGCTCCGATGACGGGCCGGTCGTGCTTGTCGTCGATCCGGCGGCTGCTGGTGTGTCGGTCACGGCGCAGCGGCTCACGGACGGTAGCTTTGCGGCGGACATCGCGTTCGAAAAGGTTGTGCTCGGGGACGACGCCGTGCTGCTTTCGGGCGAGGCGGCTGCTGCAGCTATCGACCAAGCCCTGGCTCGTGGGACTGTGGCGCTGGCCGCTCAGTTGGAAGGCCTCGCCGGCGCGCTATGGCGCATGACAGCGGACTACATGAAAGATCGGTCGCAGTTCGGTAGCCGACTGTCCGATTTCCAGGCCTTGCGACACCAAATGGTCGATCTCTATGCGCAGATCGAACTGGCCGCCGCCAGTTGGCGCGCCGCAGCCACCGCTTTGGACGCAGGGGAGGGGGCGGCGGTCGCCATCCACGCGGCGAAGGCGCGTTGTTCCCAGGCTGCTCAGGACATGAGCCGTTGGGCGATCCAGTATCATGGCGCCTTTGGCTACACCGATGAGGCTGACGTTGGCCTGTTCGTTCATGCCGCGCTGACCTGGTCCACCTGGCTCGGCAATCCGGCGGCGCATCGCCGTGCCGCGCTGATGGCGCATCGCAGTGGGAATGTTCGTCATGGCTGAAGATTTGAACCTGCTATCGAACGACGCATTTCGCGCACGCTGGCGCGAATGGTTGCATGCCAACTTCCCCGAAGAATGGCGCATCCCCATCATCCATCGGCTCGCTGGCGAAGACGAGCGCCGCTGGCATCGCATGACATATGCGGCGGGCTGGCGTGCGCCCGGCTGGCCCAAGGAATATGGCGGTCTCGGTCTTAGCTTGGAAAAGCAGCTGATCATCAATGAGGAAATGGAGGCCCATCGCTGCGCCCGCGTGCTTGATAGCGGAGGCGCCTTGCTCGCACCGGTGATGATGAAATACGGTACAGACGCTCAGAAGGCGCGTTACCTACCGGCGATTCTCAATGGCGATGATCTGTGGTGCCAGGGGTACTCGGAACCAAATTCCGGATCGGACCTGGCCAGCTTGCGCACGACCGCGGTTCCCGATGGCGACGAATTCGTGATCAACGGCCAGAAGATCTGGACAACCCTCGCAGCCGTCGCCGATCGCATTTTCGTCCTCGTTCGCACCAACAAGGATGTGAAGAAGCAGGCGGGCATCAGCTTCATCCTGGCCGACATGAACTTGCCCGGCCTGACCGTGCGCCCGATCATGAACTTGGCTGGCGAAGACGAGCTTTGCGAAGTTTTCTTCGACAATGTTCGCGTACCAGCCGAAAATCTCGTTGGTGCGGTCGATCAAGGATGGACCGTCGCAAAGGCGTTGCTGGGCGATGAACGCATCACCAATGGCGCGCCCACCCTGCCGCGCCAATCCTTCGAAATGCTGGAGCAACTGATCGAGGGCCTGGATCAGGGTGGCGACGTTGGCGTCAGCGATCGCGTCTCGGTTCTGCTGTGCGATCTGCACGACCTTGCTGCGCTGCATCGTCAGGTCGCTGATGCGGCGATCAGGGGTGAGGTGGATAATGCGGTCTTGAGCCTGATGAAGGTTCTTGCGACCGAGCTCTTCCAGCGCATGACGGACGAGATGCTGCGCGTAAGCGGCGAAAATGCCGGCCTTGTCGAGCCGGTCGGTATCGGCGGCGTCGATATGGACTTGCGCAAACTCTTCATGGTCGCTCGTCCATCGACGATCTATGCCGGCGCTAACGAGGTCCAGCGCAATATCGTCTCGAACATGCTGCTGGGACCCGTGGCAAAGTAAGCGGACCTGCTGCAATATATGTGAAGGGGCTGGATCATCGTATCCGGCCCCTTTTTTGTTTCTGATCAATCAGCACGAACGATAGATGAGGAACGCTTAGCCAGAACGACGGGCCTGATCGATGGAAATCCCTAGGAGCGCTGTCCTCCTTCGCCGGGGACGTTGATGTGATGCCATTACGTTTTAAAATGGGGCTATCGGATACGGCGCCGTCATGTCGCGCGCATCGGCGTCTCACCTGCCGCCTTGTCATTTCTCGTTCGGACGGATTGAGCGAAGCCTATCTTGACCATGGCAATGTCCCCCATCTTTTGGGGGCAACGTAGAAGTATCGGCAGGGGAGGGAGAATTTCGATGCCCTGGGCGGCGAAGAACGTGCCTTAATTTGGAAGGGGCCTTGAGCAGATCGGCCTTGTTGATGATCCAGGAATTTGCGTGGCGGGGCGAGTAGAAAAGATAGGGCGCCTTGTCCATTTGCCGGTACCGGTTTAGCTCAGTCTCCATAGCCACGTTCGGCGCGATAAGAGGCGTAGCGCTTCAGCAACTGCTCTGTATTGCCGCCAAAATCCTCGGGGGTGAAACGGTGCATCGTCGTGGAGCGGCGGGGGTTGGCTTCCAACCAACCGCTCATTGCGTTGTCCGCCTGCTCCGACAAGCGAAGGCCAAAGTAAGCGTATATGGCGCGGACCACGCCCATCTGGTCTTTAACGAAGTCACGAAATTCGATATCGATATATTGCCCAGGAATGGTTTGCTTCACCGCTTCCGCCCGTTCCATGGCCAGCGCCCAGAACTCTTCCTCGCGAGCATAGACCTTATCGATTTTAGCGCCGTCGCCTCGGTAGGCGCGGTGCGCTCCAGCAAGCAGATTGCAGAGCGAGGGAATTGATTGAAGCGGATCGCGGTGGGTCTGGACGATCATCGCATCGGGAAAAACGTTGAGCATTTCCCGCATTGAATAAGTGTCAGTCGGATTCTTCAAAAGCCAGGTGAGATCGGGGCTGTCTGCGCCGATCAGCTTCAAAACATCGGCAAAGAAGCGATAGGCAAACGTGTCATCGGTCGCCCGGTACCAATCGTCGTAGGCTGGCACGACCAGAGAAGACGGCCACATGTTTGAGCAGAAAGTGGCCGACAGGACGTTGAGGGATTCCTCGACACTGTCGACCGCCATGCCGTGATCGTCCAGAACTTCGGGCGCGACCGCTATCATGGCATCGAGCGCGGCCTTGGCAGTCTGGAAATCGGCATTCTGGGACCATTCCGCGCGCGCAGGTCGGGGTTGCGGTGCCGCGCATAGCCAATGTTCCGGGCCCTGGAATTGCGGGTCCATCGATAACAGCTTGTGCAATGCGGTCGTGCCTGACCGGACGATGCCGGTGATCACCAATGGCCGGTGGATCGAGCCCCCTATCGCGTCTGCCCGCCGTTTG
>CAJYHD010000180.1 GCA_913773715.1 uncultured Sphingobium sp. | reverse complement strand
GCTGTCACCGCATTGCGGCGGCAGGTGAACGAGCCACGCAGCCTTGCCCGCGTCCTGGGCGTGGATCGTGGGATCGTCGGCTATCCGACGCTTGACGCCTGGTACCGTGCCCAGCCCGTCCCGAAGGGGCGGCTGGGTGCGCGCCTACGCCTCTCCCCCGATGAAAAGCGACTGTATGGCCTGCGCCCCTCTGCCGAACTGATCGAACTGCGCGGGCTGGGTGAAGAGTCGGAGCGCTGGTCGGTCTGCGTCTTCCCCGTCGCAGGCGGTTACATCGTCGGGGTGAAGGCCCCCATGGGCGGCGGTGGCGTCGGCGTGCGCTTTACCAAGTCGCATCAGGCATCGGATTATGCCCACCGCCTGTCGGTCGAGCATGATCTCCCGATCGTGGAGCGGTACGCATGACCCGGCGGCTCGACACCAATACGCTCGCTTCCGTCGTTGCGAGCATTCGCGACCGCTTCCCCTTGTCGGGTGTTGCCGCGAAGGCGGGGGTGAAGCTGCAGCGTGCAGGCCGGGAATGGAAAGCATGCTGCCCGTTCCATCCTGACAGGACGCCTTCGTTTACGATCTATCAGGACGATCGGCGTGCCCATTGCTTCGGGTGCGGCTGGACTGGCGATGTCCTGGACTTCGTGAAGGCATCCTACAGGGTTTCGCTGATCGAGGCGATCGACATGCTTGACGGCGGCGTCCTGCGTGAACTCGAACAGCAGCGTGCTCCTGCCAAGCCGAAGCCCGACATGCGGGCCGTGGCTCAGCGGATCGTCGATGCGTCTGTCTCGATTGATGGTACTCCGGCGGAAGCGTACCTCCGCTCGCGTGGCATCACGATGCCGCTGCCGCATACCCTGCGGTTCGCTCGGATCGCTCCCCCGAAGATCGACGGCAACGGCCTGTTGGCTGCGAACGGCCGCGCACCGCTTCCCGCCCTGATCGGCATCGCCACCAACCCGGCCGGAGAACTGGTCGGTGTGCAGCGCACCTATCTGACCGAGAATGGGCGCAAGGCAGCCACGACACCGACCAAGTCCGACCCGAAGCCGAAGGTGAAGTATAGCCTGGGTCAGGTGATCGGTGGCGCGATCCAACTCGGGCCGCCCGCCGCCAGCATGCTCGTAACAGAAGGGCTTGAGGACGGTCTGACACTTGCCCAAGCGCTGGGGCGGTCTGTGTGGGTGGCGGCAGGCACTTCGATGATGCCGCAGATGACGTTCGCGGATGTGACCCGCGCTATCGTCATTGGCGCAGACGGCGATGCTGCTGGGGCCGTCGCTGCGGGTAAAGCGGCAGAGGCGTTCGCAGCAACCGGCTTGGCGGTACGCATCATGCGCCCGAACCCGCCGTACAAGGACTTCAACGATGAGTTGATGGGGACGCGGTCATGAGCGCGGCATCCATGCAATCCCGGTTCGACGACGCAGAGTCGTTCACCTCGATGCCCTTCGAAAGGTACGCGACCTCGGGTCGCACAACTGGATGGTCGACGCCCGACATGTCGGTTACGCGTGCCAGCCTGGCGCCAGCTCCGCTTTTCCCCGGCGATGTGCTGGGCGACCTGATGCCGCTCGTTCGGGATCTGGCGGCGGGCAAGGGTGCGCCCGTCGACTATGTCGCTATCGGTGTCCTGACCGTTGCGGCGTCACTTATCGGCGGAAAGCGCTGGGTTTCTGCCTGGGAGGGCTTCGACCAGCCTTGTATCTTGTGGGGCGGTCTTGTCGGTGACCCATCGTCCAACAAGTCACCCGGTATCGATGCCGCCACCCTCCCCTTGCGCGCCATGGAAGGTGAGCTGGCCGAGCAGCACCGCATGGTCCTGATGGGCCATGCCACGGTCGCAGAGCGCGCCAAGGCAGAGCGGAAGCAGTGGGAGGACAGGGTAAAGCAGGCGACCAAGGACAATGCCGAAACCCCCGACATGCCCGAGGAAGCCGAAGCGCCGGAGGCGCCGCAGCGCCCGCGTCTGATGGTTCAGGATTCTACGCCCGAGGAGATGGTGTCGATCCTGGCCGGTAACGTCAACGGCACACTGCACCTGCGTGACGAGCTGGCCGGATGGCTGGACAGCTTCGAGCGCTATTCGCCTGGTGGCCGGGCGTTCTGGCTCGAGGCGTACGGCGGGCGGCACTTCGTCGTCGACCGGAAAAGCCAGACCAAGCCACTCGTCGTCCCGTTCAACGGCGTCAGCGTCCTGGGCGGCATTCAGCCGGACAAGCTGCGGGACGCTCTACTTGGCGTATCGGACGATGGCCTTGTGGCACGATTCATGTGGGTATGGCCGGAAGCAATACGGTTCAGCCGCCCGCGTCAGATCGCGGACACCGCGCGCTTGGATCGGCTATATCGCCGCCTTCAGCAGATACATCGCCCCGCAGACGAGACGGTGACCATCCCGCTTGATGCCCGCGCCGCTGACATCTTCGAGGAATGGATCGCTGACACCGATGCCGACGTGCGGCAAGCGGCAGGTCTTTATGCGTCCTGGGCGGGCAAAGCGCGTGGCCTGGCGCTTCGCCTTGCTCTGACGCTGGAGTATCTGACCTGGGCGGACGCTGGCGGACGTGAGCCATCCTGCGTCTCAGTGCTGTCCCTGACCAACGCCCTGACGCTGATCGAGGACTATCTGAAGCCTCACGCGCGGCGGGTCTTTGGCGATGCCGCTCTGCCGCCGGTGGAGAAGGACGCGGCTGCG
>CAJYHD010000179.1 GCA_913773715.1 uncultured Sphingobium sp. | reverse complement strand
GCATGGTCTGACCCCGCCCCAGGCGGGCTTTCAGGTGGGCGTGGCGATGATGCTGGCCGGGGCAGCGGGCCATGCGCTGGGCGGCGTGCTCGCCGATCGCGGGGAGGCGCGGGGGGCCGCGCCGGGGCTGATGCTGCTCGGGCTGGCGCTGTGTGCGCTGGCGCTGTGGCCGCTGACCCGGACGGACAGGTTGGGCGTCGCGGTCGCGGCGCTGGTAGTCGCGGTGGTCGGCCTGTCGATCGCGCTCGCCAACGCGATGATCGGGCTTCAGGCGCGTATCCCGCCTGCTCTCCGGGTCGAGGGGACGGCGGTCTTCCTGACCCTCGTCACCCTGCTCGGCACCGCGCTGGGGCCGTGGGTCGTCGGAATGGCGAGCCAGGCGATCGCCGGGCCGACGGGGCTGGCCGAGGCGATCGGCCGGGTGCTGGGCGTGACCTGTCTGCTGGGCTGCGGCGCGGCCTGGGTGGCGGGGCGGCGTATCCCGGTCATCTCAAGTGCGATACCATGTCCGAAGAGCATGGTATCGCACTTGAGATATTAGAAGTTCAGCCCGAAGAATTCTTCGAGCTTTTCGCCGACAAAGTCGAAATGGGTTTCGCCCAGCGCCGGGAAGACGCCCAGCCAGAAGGTGTCGTTCATGACCCGGTCGGTCCGGGCCAGGTCGCCCTCGACACGGTAATTCACATGCTGAAAATAAGGCTGGCGGGTCAGATTCCCTGCGAACAGCAGGCGCGTCCCGATCTTGTTCTGGTCAAGGAAGCGCGTGACGTCGACGCGCTTGGCATCCACGCCTTCGCGCAGCATGACCGGATAGCCGAACCAGGACGGGTCCGAATTCGGCGTCGCCTCCGGCAGGATCAACACTTCCTCCAGGCTCTTAAGGCGTTCGGTCAGCAACCGGAAATTGCGCCGGCGTGCCTCGATGAAATCCTGTGCGCGGTCGAGCTGCGCCAGGCCGCATGCCGCCTGCATGTCGGTGATCTTCAGATTGTAACCGAGATGCGAATAGACATATTTGTGGTCGTAACCATAGGGCAGCGAACCGTGCTGCTGCGAGAAGCGCGAGCCGCAGGTATTGTCGCAACCCGGCTGGCAATAGCAGTCACGGCCCCAGTCGCGGATGCTCTCGACGATCGGCTTAAGTTCCGCCGAACGCGTGAAGACCGCACCGCCTTCACCCATGGTCAGATGATGCGCCGGATAGAAGGAGAGGGTGGCGACGTCGCCGAACGTGCCCACCCACTTGCCGTCATAGGTCGAGCCGAGCGCGTCGCAGCAATCCTCGACAAGCCACAGGTCATGCTCGTCGCAGATACGCCGGACCTCGGCGAGATTGAACGGGTTCCCCAGCGTATGAGCGAGCATGATCGCGCCGGTCTTTTCGGTGATCGCTGCTTCAATCAGGCTGGCGTCGATATTGTAGGTCGGAATGTCGACATCGACGAAGACCGGCACCAGGCCATGCTGGATCGACGGGTTGACCGTGGTCGGAAAGCCGGCTGCGACGGTGATCACTTCGTCCCCCGGCTTCAAGCGGCGGTCGCCGAGCTTGTGGCTGGTGAGGCACGACAGCGCCAGGAGATTGGCCGACGATCCCGAGGTCGTGGTCAGGACGTGCGGCACGCCCAGCATCTTCGCTAGGCCGGCCTCGAACAGCGAGTTGAACCGGCCGGTGGTCAGCCAGCCATCGAGCGAGGCCTCGACCATCAGTTCGATCTCGGGTGCGCCGATCACCTTGCCCGCAGGCGGGATGACGCTTTCACCAGGAACGAACGGCTTGGGGGCAAACTGGGCCTCGGCATATTGGCCGACAAGCTGGCGGATTTGCTTGCGGAGATCATCAGCGGTCATGGGAAATCAATCCTGTCAGGAAGAATAGGGAGCGCTGGCGAAGCGCTCCAGTTCGGAGAGGCAATAGGCGCGCATGTCCGTACCGGACAGCCAGGCGCGATGCCATGCGACGATACGCTCCAACGCTTCGGCGAGTGTCCAGCGCGGTCGCCAGCGGAGCCGTTCCTGCGCCTTGGAAATGTCGAGCTTGAGATAACGCGCCTCATGAGGCTGAACGCTTTCATCCCGCACCCATTCGGCGCCTCCGCCCCAAGCGGCGCACATATGCTCTACGATCCATTGGACGGAACGGGCATCCTCGTCACGCGGGCCGAAATTCCAAGCCTGTGCGACCGAGGGATCCTCCCACAATGCCTGCGCCAGAACGAGATAGCCGGACACCGGCTCGAGCACATGCTGCCACGGCCGGATCGCCAGCGGGTTGCGGATCAGTACCGGCTCATTCGAGGCAACTGCCCGCAAGATGTCAGGCACCAGCCGGTCCACGGCCCAATCGCCCCCACCGATGACATTGCCGGCGCGACCCGAGGCGATCGCCGTCTTGCCCTCACCATCGAAGAACGAACGGCGATAGGCGGAGGTAACGAGCTCGGCGCACCCCTTGGAATTGGAATAGGGGTCATGGCCACCCATTGCCTCATCCTCGCGATAGCCCCAGACCCATTCGCGGTTTTCATAGCATTTGTCGGTCGTCACCACGACGCAGGCCCGGACATAGGCCGCCCGGCGCACCGCCTCGAGCAGATGTACCGTGCCCATGACGTTGGTGGCATAGGTCCCGACCGGATCGTCATAGCTCGCCCGCACCAGAGGCTGGGCGGCCATGTGAATCACGATTTCGGGATCGGCTTTCACCAGCGCCTGTTCAAGTATGTCGCGGTCGCGAATGTCGCCGATGATGGAGGTAATACCCTCCGAGACACGGGCCACGTCGAACAAGGCAGGTTCGGTCGGAGGAGCGAGGGCAAAGCCCGTTACCACCGCGCCCATTCGTTGGAGCCACAGCGCGGTCCAGCTGCCTTTGAATCCCGTATGCCCGGTCAGGAAGACACGCTTGCCCGCCCAGAAGGCAGGATCGACCATGCCGCGTTGATCCTCGTTCATCGCCAGACGCACCAGGGCGCCTTGCCGCTTTCCCACAGGGAGTTGAGCATCTGCTTTTCGCGCAGGGTGTCCATCGGCTGCCAGAAACCATGATGCTCGAAGGCCATCAGTTCGCCGTCGCTGGCCAGGTTGCGCAGCGGTTCTTGCTCCCAAAGCGTGTGGTCGCCCTCGATATAATCCAGCACCTTGGGCGACAGGACGAAAAAGCCGCCATTGATCAAACCGCCATCACCCTGGGGCTTTTCCAGGAAATTGGTGACCCTGCCGTCCTCGATCTGCAGCGCGCCGAAGCGACCGGGCGGGTAGGTGGCGGTCAGAGTCGCCGCCTTCCCGTGGCTGCGATGGAATTCCATCGTAGCGGTGATATCGATGTCACCGACACCATCGCCATAGGTGAAGAAGAACAGTTCTTCGTCTTTTACGTGGTCGGCCACCCGCTTTAGCCGTCCGCCCGTCTGAGACTCGTCGCCCGTATCGATCAGCGTCACCCGCCATGGCTCGGCTCGGCGTTCATGGACGATCATCTCGTTGGCCTTCATGTCGAAGGTCACATCCGACATGTGCAGGAAGTAGTTGGCGAAATACTCCTTGATCACATAGCCTTTATAGCCGCAGCAGATCACGAAATCGGTGACACCGTGCGCCGCATAGATCTTCATGATGTGCCACAGGATGGGACGCCCGCCGATCTCGATCATCGGCTTGGGCCGCAGGCTGGTTTCTTCGGCAAACCGCGTGCCAAGACCACCGGCCAGGATGACTGCCTTCATGGATGAAAAACCTCAGTTCGAGCTGACGAATGCGTCGGAGAAAAAGCGCCGGGGCGGCAGGCCCAGCGCAATCAGGGATTCACGGGCCGAGGCGATCATGCTCTGCGAACCACAGGCATAAACCACTGTGTCGTTCACCTCTATGCCCGCACTGATCGCGGCGTCCTGGACATAACCCCGTGTACCGGACCAGGCTGCCTGACGATCTGAAAGAAGATGGTGGACGCCGATATCCAAGCCCAGGCCGACCGGGTCCCAGCAAAAGCTCTCGGCTGCCCGGTTGCCCCAGAACACGCTGATTCGATGACGGGCGGCGCGCGCGGGATCGGCCGCCAACTCCTCCAGCAGCGCCTTGACCGGCGCAATACCAGTACCCGTCGCAAGGAACAGGATGTTGGTCGGCGCCTCGTCGCGCAGGAAGAAAGTGCCGAACGGACCTTCTACACGGACCAAGTCGTTGGGTTTGGCGCGTTCGAACCAGTAATCGCTCAAGCGCCCACCGGGATAACGCTTGACGATCAGTTCGAGCAGAGCGTCTTCACGAGGCGCATTGGCCAATGAATAGCTTCTTCGGACACCGTCCGCGAGGACATCGATATACTGGCCCGGCAGGAACCGCATCGGTGAGGCGGGCGGAGTCCTCAAAATAACCCTGACGATATCCGGCGCCAGGCGATCGATGGTGACGATCCGGCTGGGCATCGTGCGAATTTCCAGCCCTGCAACACGGTCAAGCGGCTCGATATCCAAGCTGACATCATCGGTAGCAGACCGGCAGCATGTAAGAATCAGCCCTTGCTTCATCTCCTCTGCGGTCAGGCCTTCGTCCTCTGGCCGCATTATACTCGTCTCGCCGGCGAGCAGGGGCGATTTACAGATTCCGCAGCGCCCCGTGCGGCAGCTATATTCCAATGTGATACCGGCGGCTCGAGCGGCATCAAGGATCGACGTCGCGGGATCCGCGTCGAAGGAATGTCCGTTGCTAAGGCGTATGTTAGGCATGGGCGTGACGCTGATAGTTATTTGTGCGCACTAGTCCAGTATCCAAAGCGACGAACGCTGGTCGTTTTACGATTGGCGGGCATTGACACGGGTCGACAAAGCCGAGCAAGGGGAGTTAGCCAGTGAGGCTTACCGGCTTGGATTTTTGCAGCCTCGCCCGGAGATGGATGTGCTGCGTGTTATGCCTACCTTGATCGCAAACGTATTGCAGTTTGAAGGCAGCTCAAATTCCCAGAGCCGCTTCACTCGCGTACGCCATGATGAAAATCAGAAATTTTCATCATGTCTTCTTTTTTATTTTCCGGAATAGCATCGCATCCCCATCAGCCTCAGGATTACGAAAAGCAGTCAGCATCGCAACGATTGCATTCGTGCCATCCATTCAATCTCCAACGGATTTTCGGGAGACCCGACGTGAACCAGTACGAAAAGCGGATGCAGGCCATCCTCGAAGAAGGTAAGGCCAAGTACGGCATTCTCGCGGTCAAGGCGGAGTTCGAAGCCGAAGGGACGCGGGTCGACGAACTGCTGCGACTGCTCGAGATTGCCCGTCGCGCAGGCGTCAAGGTCGCGATCAAGATCGGCGGATGCGAGGCTATTCGCGATCTGATCGAATGCCGTGTTTATGGCGTCGACTATATCATCGCCCCAATGGTCGAAACGCCTTACGCGCTGACCAAATATATCGCCGCCAAGGACAAGGTCTATCCGCGTGACGAGCAGGCTGACGTCAGCTTCCTGTTCAATGTCGAGACGCATCAGACTTACGAGCAGCTCGAGGCACTGGCGAAGGTCGCCCAGGAAGGGCGGGTCGGCATGGTGTTCGGTCGCGTCGATTTCGCCGGGTCGATGGGCCATGGTCGGGATTTCGTGAACTCCGACGAGATGCGCGGCTATGTCGCCAAGGTCGGCGAAGCGGCACGCGATGCGGGTGTCGAACTGGTCGTTGGTGGTGCCGTCAGCCCGGATTCGATCCCGTTTCTGGCGCATGTCCATACGAGCCGCCTGGACCGGTTCGAGACGCGCAAGGTCATCTTCGACGGTGCGATCGCCAATACGCCCGACGCGGCGCGCGCCGGTATGGAACTGGCCATCGAGTTCGAACTGCTGTGGCTCAAGAACAAGCGCGATTACTACAAGACGATCGCGGCCGAAGACGAGGCGCGGATTGCCATGATGGAAAAGCGCCAGCAGACCACGATCAGGGCGGCTGCCTGATCCCATGACCAAGATGCGCGTTGCCGACCTGATCGCCCGACTGCTGGTGGAGCATGGCGTTACCGACGTCTTCATGCTCACCGGCGGTGGGGCCATGCATTTGAATGATGCACTTGGCCGGGCGAAAGGCTTGAAGAAGGTCTTTGTCCATCACGAGCAGGCGGCATCGATCGCAGCGGAAAGCTATGCCCGCCTGTCGGGATGCCCCGCGGCGGTTAATGTTACCACCGGGCCGGGCGGGGTCAACGCGCTGAACGGCGTCTATGGCGCCTATGTGGATTCTGTTCCGATGATCGTCGTGTCGGGACAGGTGAAGCGGGAAACCTGTGCCTTCAATTATCCCCTGCCTCTGCGCCAGCTGGGCGACCAGGAGGTCGACATTGTCGGGATGGTCCGGGGCATCACCAAATATGCAATGGTACTCGACGATCCCCAGGACGCGCGACGGGTGGTGGAGAAGGCCATCCACCTTGCACGCCGCGGGCGGCCGGGGCCGGTCTGGATCGACGTGCCGATCGACGTGCAGGCGGCGCCGGTCGAATTCGACGCGCTCGCCCCCTATGATCCGGCAAGCGACGACGATGCGCATGAGGCCGAGAACACTCGCGCGGAGCTCGGCGCCCTGACGGGGTTGGCCCTCGATCAAGAGGTCGCTGCGACGCTGGAGGAATTGTGCGCGGCCGAGCGTCCAGTGGTTCTGGCCGGTGCTGGCGTACGCCTGTCCGGACAGCATCAGGCATTCCTCGATTTCGTCGAGCGGCTGGGCGTCCCTGTGGTTACTGGTTGGAATGCGCATGACGCAATCCCCAACACGCATCCGCTCTATGTCGGACGGCCGGGATCGGTCGGCGATCGCGGGGGCAATTTTGCGGTCCAGACGGCGGATTATGTGCTGGTGCTGGGCTCGCGGCTCAACATTCGTCAGATCAGCTACAACTGGAAGAGCTTCGCGCGCAATGCGCGGGTCGCGATGGTCGACATCGATCGGAGCGAGCTGGAAAAGCCAACCCTATCGCTGCACCGTCCTATCCACGCCGATCTGGCCGAATTCTTTGCGGCTGCGGCCCGTGCCACCTTGCCCGAGGGTGATCAACACGAGGCACGCGCCGATTTTTTGAAGCGCAGCGTCGAGCGCGCGGCGCGCTATCCCGTCGTGCTGCCCGAATATCGATCGGTGGAAAGCCCGATCAATCCTTATGTTTTCGGCGAAGCGCTGTTCGCCGAGCTGGAAGAAGGCGATATCATCGTGACTGGCGACGGTACGGCCTGCGTCACCATCTTCCAGGCGGCCTATCTAAAGCCCGGTCAGCGGCTCTATACCAATTCCGGCTGCGCCTCGATGGGCTATGAC
>CAJYHD010000178.1 GCA_913773715.1 uncultured Sphingobium sp. | reverse complement strand
GGTGCGCTGCTGCCTGACTGGCGGTGACCTGCTGCCGGTATCGATCGATGTCGTGCTGGCGGGCGGTGGCCTCACGCCCTTCAAGCTCGAGGACCTGGCGCTTTACCGCCACGATGATGGTGGCCTGTGGCTGGTGCCGGCCGGGTTTGGCGGGGCGATCCGGCTGGAGGCGCATGGCCTCGAGCTCTATCTGGTGCCGCCCTATGCAACTCTCGCTGAACGCGCCGACGGTATCTACCGCGCCGCATCCGATCTGGCCGAACGCCTGTATCCGCAAGGTGCGATCTGATGCGGACCAAGGCCAAGCGCGCAGCGGCAACACCCAGCGTCGAGGTCAATCCGGGCTGCCTGCCGGACCCAGCGAACCCGCATAGCTGGCTGGTACTGACCGGCGATGATGCCGATCGCGAGGCGACCCGTGTCATGTATGGCTGCCTGCGCCCCAGCTTTCGCGGACACCTGAACAGCGCGGCGGCCTTTGCCGCCGCCAAACTGACCGTGGGTGCGCCACCCGACACGCCGCCATGGACGCTGACCGCCGCGCGCGCCGAGGTGCTGCTGCCGCCGGGCGCCGACGACCGACTGTCCGATCCGCGGATCCTCATGGAGACGGTCGACGCGGAACTGCCGGTCAAGGCCAAGGCGCTGCTCGCCTATCTGACCTTCACCTTCCCGACGGCGCGACTGCACGAGCAGTATGAACTGGTCCGCGACTTCACCCGCCAACTGCTCGTCGTTCCGTTCGAGGTGGCCGCACTGCTGGTCCAGCATGCCCCGCACCGGGCCGGAAGTGCCAGTCCGCCGCATGTTCATGTTCTCCTCGCTGGGCCCAGGCGACTGACGCCGCTGGGCTTTGGCGAATGGGTGACGCCGCTTGCCACCGACAAGGCCCATGCCCTGGTCGGCAACGCCTTTCGCCAGTTCCAGGCCGACTGGCGGCAAGCCTGACCGCGCCAGCGCACCAACACCATCATCGGGAAACATCATGAACGATAACGAACCCTGGCCACGGATCGGCCAGGCGATGAACTCGCACGTCGTGCGGGCACTGGCGCAGGCGGCTGGATGGCGGCTGAGCGACATGCCGGCCGATCTCGGCCTGCCGCTGGCCGGCTGCCTGTACAGCGAGGCGAACCATCTGCTGGTCACGACGACGGTCGGCAACCTCGCCACCTCCATCGCGGCGATGGACAGCGCCCTGGCCGCGACGCGGTCGGACGCGCTGATCGTAAAAACGCAATCGGAGGACGCGCTGCCGGGCTTCGCACTGGGCCTGTGGCACAGCGGGCGGGTCACCTGGCACTGGATGCTGACGCTCTGGGTCGGCGTCGACGCTGGCCTGTGGCTCGTGCCGACACCGGACAAGCGGGATGGTACGGCCGCTTCGGGGTTCCGGCTGACGGGACGCCATCTTCGTATCGAAGAGGTCCCGTGGCGAACGGCGCACGAACGCGCCGATGGCCTAGTCCGGGCCATCCGCCTGCTGGTCCACGGCGAGCGCGGCACGGCGCCCGGCCCTGCGGGCGGGGAGGATCGGTCATGACGGTGCCGATGCCCCGCCTGCTGCGGCAGGCGTGCTGGGCGCTCGTCATCGCCTTTCCGCTGCTCATGCTGGCCGGCCAGCACTGGCAGCACGCGGCGGCGGGTTCCGGTACACGAGGCGTGACGGCGGTCGCAGCCGTCATCTGCCCGGCGGCCGTCGAGCGGGTCCGGGCAGAGCGCGTCGCTGATGGGGCGCACGCGCTCGACCGTGCTGTCCTGCGGCGGATCGCGGTGCAGCTTCATATGGGGCCGGGGTGCTCAGTACCGGTTGAACCGCCCAGCGCGCACGCCGATCGACGACGCGATCTCGGTGGAGGGGAGAAGATGAGGGGGATGGGCAAGTCGATGTGATCCCCGTGGTGGGGATGAAACAAGGAAGACAGACCATGAACCCCGACCAGACCGCCCATGTCCGCGCCCACGTCGCTGCCATTTCCAAGCTCCTGCTCGGCAACAAGATCATGAACCCCGGCCTGATGATCATGGCCGGTGATCCACTCGACCATTTCCAGCAGATCGCGTTCGGTCGCACAGCGGTCGAGGCACAGGTTGATCTTGTCTATCTCGAATTCGCCGTCGGCGAAGACGACGTTCCCGTCATGACCGGGATCACCGTCATGCTGCCGCGCGACACCGTCTGCTACGTCTCAACGGGATGCCGCCTGTCGCTCGTCCCCGGCAAGGCTCGCGCGGTGATCGTGCCGCAGGACGGGGCCGACTCCCACTTCAAGGTACTGCCGGGCGAGATCGTGCAGGTGCGGGGGCGGCCGGTGTCGCTGGCAGCCGGATGTGACCGCGCGACCGCGAAGCTGGCGATGCTCGTTCGCGATGGCGCTGACCTAGGAAACCAAGTCAATCTGCAGACGTGGTGCTGATAGTTCAGAGGTTGCCATGCAAAAGGCGGCAACCTCTTCAACCCAGCTCAGCTGCCTCGGCCTTGCCATCACGGGCTGCGTGCTTTTCCGAATAACGGCCTCGAAAGTCGTTATCGAAAGGGATCATATCCTGGTATGATGAGACCAATTTGTACGGCGATGATTGGGACGAAGCCGTCATTCCCGACGCACGACCTGAACGACGGCTATCGGCAAGAGGCGACGCTCGAGCCTTGCCCGGATGTCATTATCGACTGGCCGAGGTTGGGCCCAAAGACGACCGTCAGCTCAAGGGGACCAGAACGCGAATAGCTAACACGAAGACGTCTCTACTAAAGACGGGCCGGTCGCGCTTTGCTACAGGCGCGCTCGGGGGGATTGCCATGCCGGATAGACGCAGTTTCAGGACTTTGCTCAACCAGGAGCGAGACAACCTCGCCCTGGTGATCGGCAACGGCATCAACATCCACGGCGCAGGCAATCGAAACTCCTGGGAACGATTGCTCGTCCAGATTGCGCACCACTGCGCCGTCGACGTGCCCAGCGTCCCCAAGGGCACCGCGCTGACCGAGTTCTACGATGTACTTGAAATGAAACGTAGTAACCCGACCGCCGCCGACGACGACCAGGCCGCAACCCTAAACCTCCAGGCCGAATTTTGCCGTTTGATGGAACGCTGGGAGCCGCTCCGGCACCATCATACCATCATGAATTGGGCGGTGCGCCATGACGTGCCGGTCCTGACCACCAATTTTGAAGAGGTGCTAAGCGACGCCGCCGGGTGCGACTTCATCAAGCCTCCCGAGCTGCCCTTCACCGATTTCTATCCGTGGAGCTGTCGCTTCGCCAACCGGCTGTTCGATGATCCCTGCAATGGCTTCGGCATCTGGCACATCAACGGCATGCGCCGCTACCGGCGTAGCATCCGCCTCGGCCTCAGCCACTATATGGGCTCGGTCCAGCGCGCCCGGACCTGGCTCCACCGCGGCGAGGCCAATCTTTTCAACGCCAAAAACAGGCCCGACTGGGACGGGGCCCGCACCTGGGTCCATATCATGTTCAACAAGCCGCTGCTGATTTTTGGCCTTGGCCTCACCGAAACCGAAGTTTTCCTCCGCTGGCTGCTAATCGAGCGCGCCCGCTATTTTCGCAAATTCCCCGAGCGCGCCCATCCCGCCTGGTATGTCTATACCCACAAGGTCGACGACACGTCCGAGGCCGGCAAGCTTTTTTTCCTTGAAGGGGTCGGTATCAACTGCGTGAAAGCCGACTATGCCGAAATCTATGAAAGCCCTTCTTGGGAGGCCTGATCTCTTACGCAGGTTTCGCGTCAGAGCCGGCAAGACAGGGGAAAGCTTTCCCTTGAGGGCAAGCTCCTGGTCTCGCCCTACCCATTCCGCGGGCGATGCGCCCCCACAGCGCTCCGCGTGGGCTGAACCATCCACGACCTACAGCGGCTCAAACACCTCGCCGCCTGTCTCGCGGATCTGGAGGCAATCGTCGCAGAGCCGTAGCGTGTCTACGCCGGCCGGCGGCCGCTGATCCACAGGAAGGCGATAGTCGTCGGCCGGGTCATCACCGCAAATTGAGCATACTTCCAGGCTTCCCGCGGATTCTACGACGTGGCGCGTTATCCCTGCCTGCGTTGGCGACCAGTGCGCCAAGGCAGAAAACCATTCTGGTGTATGTGGCACCAGGGGGTCGGGCTCGAACGCTGGCAGGTCACCCGCCGCCTCGAGCCACCGCTGCGCAACATCGACACGCGTGGCATGCAACGTCGCCAAATGCTGGTGCAGGTCGGCCATGATCCGAAAATACCGGCGCGGAAACTGCCGCGCACAGCTATCATAGATGCCGCGGTTGCGGATGTAGCGGTTGGGTTCCTGCGTCTCGTTCCGTAGAACATCCCAGCAATAATCGGCAATGCCGCCTTGCGGTTCGCCATTCATCAGGCGGAGGTCATATTGCCAGGGATTCTTCTCCTGCTCGATCCGCCAAACCTTGAGATAGCCAGACCGTTCGATTGCGGCGCAGATCGCTGCGTCATGCTCGGGGTGGCGCGCCGCCAGATCGGCAACGTCTTGGAAATCCTCTACCTCGGGTGCGATCGCACGGACACCGGCCAGAAAGGCATTGGTCGTGTTGCGCATGATCTCCGGAAGGTCAGGGATCGTCTCGAAGAAATCCATCTCCTCTTCCGATACCGATACGGTCGCGTTCGGGACGGGTTCAAGCAGCGCACTACGCTTCAGCCTGCCGGGCGTGCAGGAGTCGGGTTTTGCCACGAGCTTGATGCCGGCGGAGGCGAAAGCCTGCGCGACCAAGCGTGAACAGAACTGTCTGCGGCCTGCGCTGATCTTGGCCGGCACCAGTGTCGCCAGCACCTGCGGCACCGAATATCGGGTGCCGATCTTGGCGCGCAGGTCGAGGATGATCGCCTGCAGCTGGTCGGCCGTCGGCGACCTCTTCAATCGCAGGACATGGACCGGTCGGCCGGCCTCGAACCAAACGCGCTGGGTGTTGCTCGCCTGCACGCCGGCAAAGGTCGCGTCGATCACCGATCGATCTTCGACATAGACCATCGCGTGGGAAATATCGCTCCAGGTCATTAGCCGGATCGAGGCGCTGATGGTCGACGATTGGGTCACCAGGATGATGTCGCCTGGGCGAAGCGCTTCTTCGTTGAGCCGGACGTAGTCCGTGTTGGGTTTCGGGCTACTCTGCATGTTTCTCTTATTCTGTTTGGGCAGCACGGTGCCGCTCAGATTCCCTTCTACAGCACACCTAACCCACGGCGCATTATTGGCGAGCACGCCGAGTCACTTTTCTTGCGGCATCGCATTCGATTGCCCGCAGGAATGACTATGGCCGATCTTCGCGAACAGACGAGGGGAACGGCTGCTTTTGGGATCGACACGGCAAGCATCGAACGTCCGCCATTAAGGCGCACTGCTGTCGGACCGTTCATTCGACTGGGAATGGCGAGTTCCGGCAGGAGCGGCCGTTCGTTCGTACGTTAGGCAACATCGTAGTTTAGGTCGCCTCCGGCTGGAAGGTCGTTGGACTTTGCTGCCGTCCCTTGGCTGGCCGCCTAACGGCAGATTTCGTTGAGAGCCGACATGGTCTTCCTTCAGCGCAGGCTGCGGTCCGCAGAGGTTGATCGACTGCCTGAGATAAGCCCCGTTACTACAAAGAAGCGGCAACGACGGATCCGGCAGAGCGTCACAACCGCTCGGTTTTGACACCAAGATGGTCGGCAGCTTTGGGTCTATCTCGCTCCAATCCGGTCGGAAATGACACCCTTCTCTGACAATCACGATAGACGTGCGACATCAAGCGTGGGATGTTGCGCTGGCAGCTCGAAGCGAGGATGCGGGAGCTAACGTCGGGGGAGCGTAAGTTGACCGTCAGTGTTCACAATCCTGATCAATATATGGCGGCTTTACGGACGATCATCGCGCAGGGCCGTAAGCGGATCGGACTGTTGGTTGGCGCGGGAGCTTCTGCCGGCATGGCCAAGTCTGACGGTACTTATCCGCTTATCCCGGCGGTTGCAGGCCTCACTGATCAGGTCCTCACAACGCTTGCACCGACCTATCAGCAACAGATCGACGGCCTGAAAACCGAACTCGCGCAGCACGACATCGAGACGATCCTTTCTAGGATTCGCTCGCTGAGCAAAGTCATCGGATCGGCGAAAGTCCATGGCCTCGATGGCCCCGGCTTTGCTACTTTCGGCGAAGCAATCTGCTCCGAGATCGGTAAGATCGTGGACGTCCGATTGCCGGATACCGGATCAGCATATGCCAATCTCGTGAACTGGATCACGGGCACAATGCGTGACTATCCAGTCGAGATTTTCACCACGAACTACGACCTTCTGTTCGAAGAAGCGTTTGAGTCCGTGCGAGCGCCGTATTTCGATGGCTTCACCGGCGGTCGCGAACCGTTCTTCGACCCCGTGTCAGTCTCACGCAGCGACCTTCCCTCGCGATGGACGCGGCTTTGGAAGCTCCATGGCTCGCTCGGCTGGCGTGCCAGCTCGAAGGGGGAAGTGATTCGAACGGGCCAAAGCTCGGCAAGTCACCTCGTCTTCCCTGAACATCTGAAATACGATCAGACGCAGAAGGCCCCCTACGCCGCGTTGCTTGATCGTCTTCGTGCGTTCTTGCTGACCCCCGACACGCTGTTGGTCTCTATCGGCTTCTCCTTTGCCGACGCACATATTGCGGCTCGGCTGGATGAAGCGCTCGCAGCGAATCCATCCTCCAGCGTGTTCGCGTTTCAATACAAGGTCCTCGAGGAAGAGGGGCCAGCGTGCGATCTTGCGCGCCGCCTGCCAAACTTCAGCGTGTATGCGCGTGACCAAGCCAAAGTGAACGGCATTCGCGGCGCATGGAAGGCACCGGCCGAACTTCCGAACAGGGATTGGGGCCCGATAAGATCGACCTATCTCGACAAGGACGGAAACTTCACCCTCGGAGCGATCGAACCCTTTGCCCGGTTCTTCGCGGCGTCGCGCTCGGTTCAAGCATTTCCCACTCCACCGGCGCTGGCAACAACAGCGGTAACGCCACCGCTAGTTGCTGCCACCGCGTCGGTGGTCTGATGAACGCTCCGACCCTTCTCGGCCACGTCGGCTCAGTCGCGGGTGCGACCATAAGCGTGCGTCAATTCGAGGGCGTGGCCTCAGGGATCGCGATCATCGGAGGACGTAGCTACCGGGTCGGCCAGGTCGGTAGCTTCGTGCGGATACCTCAAGGCTATCATGATCTTTACGCGATCATATCGGAGGTCGGGGCAAGTGCGACTCCAGCAACGTTCACTGATGCGCTTGACCGCGGCGAACGATGGCTGACCGTCCAACTCGTCGGGGAGATTGTCGAGGCGTCGTTCGAGCGGGGCATCAGCCAATATCCAAACGTGAATGATGAGGTCCATCTTGTCACTGAGGAGGATCTGGCCAAGATCTACGGCTCCGAGTTTGCTGGACAGGTGGTGGTAGGGCGACTTGCCAACGCCGAGAGCATTCCAGTCCGACTGGACCTCGACAAGCTGGTCACGCGTCACAGCGCAGTGCTTGGCTCGACCGGGTCGGGCAAATCAACGACCGTCGCCAGCTTGTTGCGATCGATCTCGGCGCCAGGTGGAGCGGGTTTTCCGAGCGCGCGCATCCTCCTGCTTGATATACACGGTGAATATGCCCGCGCGCTTGGCGACAACGCTGAAATTTTTCGGATCACGCCTGGAGACGATGAAAAGCAACTGGTCATTCCGTATTGGGCACTGCGGCCCACCGAAATCCTTAACTTTCTGTGCGGGAAGATGGATGATCGTGCAACGACCGCTATTCTCGACAAGATATTTGCGGCCAAGAGCGCTATGGCGCAGGCAGACAACATGCCAGGCGTCGACCTGAATTCAATGACTGTTGATAGCCCGATCCCTTACAGCTTACGAAACCTGTGGCTCGAGCTGATCGATCCAGAGGTCAAAACTTGGCTCGATCAGGCAAAGACGCAGCCGGCGATCGTGCTTCCCGGTGACGCGGCTACGCTTCGCCTGCCGACCTACCAGCCGCACACAACAACGAATACGGCACCCTATCAGAATAACATCGGTGTGCTCGGCATTCGCAAGCAACTCGATCGCATGCGGTCACGTATGCTCGATCGTCAGTTCGAGTTCTTACTGAAACCCGGCGACTGGGAGCCTGACCTGACCGGCCATGTGGCGAATGACCTTCCGGCCCTTCTCGAAAGCTGGATCGGCCACGAGAAGGCGATAACGGTGCTCGATCTGTCGGGCATCCCCAGTTCCGTTCTCTTGGATTTAATCGGCGCGATTCTGTCAATTATTTATGAGGCACTCTTCTGGGGTCGTGAACGCGACGAGGGCGGCCGAAGGCGGCCACAACTAGTGGTAATGGAAGAAGCGCACCGGTATCTTGGTCGGGAAGCCGACAATCCTGCGCGCGAGATGGTTCAGCGAATCGCAAAAGAGGGGCGCAAGTTCGGAATCGGTGCAATGATCGTCAGCCAGCGCCCTTCAGAAATAGACGACACCATTCTCTCCCAATGTGGGACCTTCATCGCGTTGCGCC
>CAJYHD010000177.1 GCA_913773715.1 uncultured Sphingobium sp. | reverse complement strand
CGGAGATGTGGAGCAGGCCGTTCGCCTCGACCGCGGGGACATAGGCGGCGACGGGCGCGGCAGGCTGGGGCAGGGTGATGCCAAGTTCGGCGAGGCGGGCGTCTATGCTCATCAGGCAAGTCCTTCGATGGGGAGGGTTTCGGCTGGCGCTGGGCCTTGGGCAAGGCGATCCTCGATCCAGCCGGTCGCCCGCGCCCAAGTGTCGATGCGGGCATGAGCGTGCGCGGCTGTGGGAATCGTGGCGGAAATTTCCGGTTCGCCGATCAGGTGCAGGCGCCAGACATGGGGGGCATGGCGCGCGACCGAGGCGTGATGTTCGGCCAGATCGTCGATAAAGAGCGCGACGGTCGGCTGACGCTGTTCGATGATGCGGGCGAGCGCACGGCCCTTGCCGCCCTGGTTCCACTGAACGGGCAGGTCGAGGCCATGGGTCGCGAGTTGCTCGACGCGCTGGCGGTGATGCCGCTCGGTGATGTTGGTGAGGACGACGATGTCGGCTTGGCGGGAGAAGCGCCTGATCGCCTCGACCGCGCCGCTGATCGGCGTCTGGCGATGCATTTGCGTGTCGAAGAAGCCGATCAGCAGTTCCCACACCAGTTCGCGTTCGAGCGGCAGGCCGCTATCCTTGTGCCGCAGCGCTTCGGAAAAGCCTTGCTCGCGCATGTCGAAATGCACATCATGCGTTTCGTCCAGCCACTGGCGGAAGGGGACGACCATGTGCAACAGCACTTCGTCGCAATCGGTGATGATGAGTGGGCGAGTCATGCGAGGATCTGCTGCGCTGCAGCAAGGTCGGCAGGCGTCTGGCCGATCGCGTCGGCGCAGGCGATGAGGTCCGGCTCATGATCGGCGAGGAAGCCGAGGACGGCTTGCCAGATGGCGGGATCGTCAACGCCTTTCCGCAATGTATCCGCATCAAGTCCGGTCAAGGACAGAAGGCGATCGGCACGACCTTCGTCAGATAAAATCCAACCCAAGGCAAGAAGAGCGAGGGTTCCTGCGTCCATTTCGCTATCCCGCTTGCCAATTTGTCGCATGTGCAGCATCATGTAGTCCGGTTGGGAGAGACAGCCAGCATGGCGCGCCTCATCCTGTGATCTTGAATGCAGGTGTCTGGTGGCAAAGCGCGTGCTCGTTGTCGAGGACAACGAACTCAACCTCAAACTTTTTTGCGATCTGCTGCGTGCCCACGGGCATGAGGTGTTGCCGCTCAATGACGGGCGGGACGTGCTGGCGCAGGCGCGCGCTTTCCTGCCCGATCTCGTCATCACCGACATTTATCTGCCGCATGTCAGCGGGATCGACATCATCATTTCGCTGCGCAAGGACGAAGCGCTGTCTTCCGTGCCGGTGATGGCGGTGACTGCCTACGCTGGAAAGGGCGACGAGGAGCAGATCCGGGCGGCGGGTGCGCAGGCCTATGTGTCGAAGCCGATTTCCGTCATGCGCTTCATGGAGCAGGTGAACGCGCTGCTCTGACGCCCGGTCACGGGATCGTCATTTATCCTTCATCATGTTGACGCGGGGCGGACGTGGCGGCGTCATGTGCGTCTGTCACCTCGCGAGCGTCAAGGGCGTGGCACAAGGCCGATGCCCGGACGTGTTTCAGGGGTAGAAATCCATGTCTCATCTGACCGACGAGGCGCGCGCGCCCTTCCGCGACGCGCAGCCGACCATTGATCTTGGCGAAGACAGCCTGGAGGCGATCGTCGCCGCCAATCCCAGCCGCCGCTCGATCCTGCGCAACGGCCTCATCGGCCTGTCGATGCTGCCGATGATCGGCACGCTCGCGGCTTGCGGTGACGATGACGACGATGGTGCGTCCAGCCCAACGCCGACACCGACCCCTACGCCGGCGGTCAGCTACGCGATCAATTTCGCATCGGTCGCGATCAACACCAACGACACCGTGACGGTGCCGAGCGGCTACACGGTCGACGTGCTGCTGAAAGCAGGTGATCTGGTCGAGGCGGGTACGGCTTATGCGCCGGGCAGCTTCCCCACCAGCGTCAGCCAGACCGCGTCTTGGGCGGGCGGCAACCATGACGGCATGGAATATTTCGAACTGTCCGGCACCGACGCCAACACCGGCGGTCTGCTCGCGATCAACCACGAACTGCCCGACTATAACATCCTGTTTTCTAGCGCGTCCTACAATGCCGCGACCGCGACATCCGACCAGAAGCAGATTGCCCTGTCGGCGGTCGGCATCAGCGTGGTCGAAGTCGCCAAGGGCAGCGATGGCAAGTTCGCGGTGAAGGCGGGGTCGCGCTTCAACAAGCGCTATAGCGGCAACACCGACTATCGCGTTGGCGGCCCGGCCGCGGGCGTTCTGCCCGGCACCATCCGCGGCATGCTCAACAATTGTTCGAGCGGGCGGACGCCTTGGGGCACCTACCTCACCTGCGAAGAAACGACGAACAACTATCTCGATCCGACGCGCCCGGACAATCAATATGGCTGGGTGGTCGAAATCGACCCCTATCAGGAACTAGCCGCGCCGACCAAGCGCACCGCCATGGGGCGCTTCAGCCACGAAAATGTCGCGCATATGACCGACGCGAACAACCGCGTCGCCTTCTACATGGGTGACGATTCGACGCCGGGCTGCATCTACAAGTTCGTGCCAGACCGCGCGTACAGCACCAGCAATCGGGCGTCGAACATCGACCTGCTCGATTACGGCACGCTCTATGTCGCGCGCTTCAACGCGGACGGCACGGGCGAATGGCGCGCACTGGTCCAAGGGCAGAACGGCCTCGTCACCGGCGCGATCGATCCGGGCGCCACGACCCAGTCGACCACGCCGCCCGCGCCGCGCACCGTCAACTTCGCGACCACGGCGGACGTGCTGATCAACACCGCGTCGGCGGCGCGCGTCGCTGGCGGAACGCTGATGGATCGTCCGGAATGGATCACGGTCGCGCCCAACAAGCAGTCGATCTTCGTGACGCTGACCAACAACAGCCGCCGCGCGGTGACCGACGCGGCGAACCCGCGCGTCACCAATCTGCACGGCCATATCCTGAAGTTCCGCGAGAATAGCGATTCGCCGCTGGCGATGCGCTTCACGTGGGAAATCTTCGTGCTGGCGGGCAATCCCAGCCTGGCCGAAGCGAACCTGAAGGGCAACATCAACGGGGATTATTTCTCCAGCCCCGATGGCTTGCGCATCGATCCGCAGGGCCGCCTGTGGGTGCAGACCGATCACAACCTTACCGGGAACGCGGGAACGCTGAACGGGGCTGCGGTTAACATGGTGCAGGCGTTCGGCAACAACTCGATGTATTATGTCGATCAGACCAGCAAGCAGTCGAAGCGCTTCCTGGTGGGGCCGACGGGGTGCGAGATCACCGGCATCGCCTATACGCCGGATCTCAAGTCCTTCTTCATCAACATCCAGCATCCCGAAGGCAATTGGCCGGTGGCGGGGCAGCAGCCGCGCTCGTCCACCATCGTGGTGCGCCGGACTGACGGCCAGCCGGTCGGGGCCTGATCAGGCGAGGGGCTGCTCAGGTTGGGGCGGCCCCCACAATCCGCGAAGGCCTTTCATTCAAGGTAGGACGAGAACGAGCAAAAGGCCCGTCTCCTATGCAGGAGCGGGCCTTTTCGCTTGAAGCCAATCAGGCGCGCGGGCGCGAAGCCCGCAGCGGCTTACTTGATCTTGGCTTCCTTGAACTCAACATGCTTGCGGACGACCGGGTCATACTTGCGGAAGCTGAACTTCTCGGTCTTGGTGCGCGGGTTCTTCTTGGTGACGTAGAAGAAGCCGGTGTCAGCCGTGCTGACGAGGCGGATCTTGACGGTTGCCGGCTTTGCCATGGCCCTAAAATTCCCTGGTCGAATGCGTAAAAAGAAAAGCGGCCCCTCATCGTGCGAAGAGGAACCACCCCGTTTCAGCCGCCGCCCATGGGGCAGATTCGGGTCGGTGTCAAGGCCGTGGCATGATCGATCCCACGGTTTACGCGGCCTTTACCTGTCTTTGCCATGATGGTCGGCCGGACGAGAATACAGGGAAACAGCGGCGATGCGAGCAGATCCGATGGCCAAGATCGTGACCGACCTGATGCGGCGTGTCGAACGGCTGGGCGACATGCGCAGCAGTCTGTCGGGCGCGACCTTGCTCGATGAGATCGACGAGATCCAGCATCTGGCGCGGCGATTCGGGCTGGACGATGTGGAGGGGCTGGCGGCGATGCTGGCGTCGGCGGTGACGCTGCATGGGCTGGGACCGATCCTGCTCTCCTATCTCGAACTGATGCGCGACGCTATCGCGGCGCATGGCGATGCGGTCCCCCCGCTTCCCTTCGTTCCGCCGATCGCGCCTGCCGCCGCTGCCGTTTCGCTGCGCGCCTGAGAGCGGCTTTAGATGGACGCGTTGCTGCTCGCCCTTATTGGCTGCCTGCTGGGCGAGATGGGGGGTAAGAGCCAGTTGCTGCTGCTCGCGCTCGCCAAGCGGTATGACCGCGACGGCGCGGTCGTTGCGGGCATCGTCATCGGGGCCATTACCAGTGCGGCAATTTCGGCCATTGCGGGGGCGTGGATCGCGCCGATGCTGGGGGCGGACGCGCGGCTGTTGTTCATGGCGCTGGCGTGGATATTTCTGGGTGTGGGCATGCTCTGGCCCGCCAAAGCGCCCGATACGCTCGACGGCTGGCCGACCGGGGCCTTCTTCACCAGCTATCTCGGCCTCTTCATCCTCTGCTTCGGCGAAGGATCGCAATTTCTGATCCTGGGCATCGCCACGCGGACGGCGGAACCCGTGCTGTCCGGGATTGGCGGGACGATCGGCATGATCGCTGCGCTCGCGCCGGTCGTGATCATGCGTGACGGCTTCTTCGCGCTGCCGGTTCGTGCGATCCGCTGGGCAGGTGCGGGGCTGGCGATCCTTGCTGGCTTCATCACCGTGCTGAACGCGCTACGCCTCGTCTGATCGAGAAACTCGATCCTGCTGATCGGGATTTTCAGCGCAGATTTTGGTGCTTTCCCGGCACCATCTGCGGCGATAGTCATTATATGTCCGAAACCAGTTTCCCTTAACAGGAGGACGTACATGACTGCCCCCGACCTCGACACGCCGACCGACCTCAAGAGCAATGCGACCAAGACCGTCGCCGAGGCGCTGAACGGCGCGCTGGCCGACAGCTATGCGCTGTACCTCAAGACCAAGAATTTCCACTGGCATGTGTCGGGACCGCATTTTCGCGACTATCACCTGATGTTCGATGATCAGGCGGCGCAGATCCTGGCGACCACCGACCTCATCGCCGAGCGGGTGCGCAAGACCGGCAACACGACGCTGCGGTCGATCAGCGACATTTCGCGGCATCAGACGATCAAAGACAATGACGCCGAGTTCGTGTCGCCCGCTGACATGCTCAAGGAACTGCGCGACGACAATCTGTCGCTGGTCGAAACATTCCGCGCGGTGAAGAAGGCGGCGACCGATGCGGGTGACAATGCGACCGAAGGCATCGTCGACGATTGGACCGATCAGGCTGAGGAGCGCGCCTGGTTCCTGTTCGAGGCTTCGCGCGGAGCGTAACCCAACCCTCTCGGGTCACATAAGAAGGAGGGCCGGTTCCTTGGCGGAGCCGGCCCTTTCGTGCGTCGCTTACCAGATTTTGACGCGCTGTTCCGGCGTCAGGTAGATCTTGCCGCCGGGCGTGGGCTTGAAGGCGTCATACCAGGCGTCGAAGTTGCGCACGATGTCGGTGCGATATTGCGACGGGGCGTGCGGATCGGTGACGAGCCGCTGACGCAGATTGGCCTCGCGATAGTTGCGCCGCCACACCTGCGCCCAGCCGAGGAAGAAGCGCTCGTCGCCCGACAGTCCATCGATCATCGGGGCCTTCTTGCCGCCCAATGAGGCGTGATAGGCGTCGAGCGCGACCGACAGGCCGCCGAGATCGCCGATATTCTCGCCCAGCGTGAAGGCGCCCTTCACATGCGCGCCGGGGAAGGGTTCGTAGGCGTCATATTGCTTGACCAGCTTGTCGGTCAACCCCTTGAAATTGGCGACGTCCTGATCGGTCCACCACTGGTTGAGCTTGCCGGTCTCGTCATATTTCGCGCCCTGATCGTCGAAATGATGGCTGAGTTCATGGCCGATCACCGCGCCGATGCCGCCGTAATTGACCGCCGGGTCCGCCTTCGGATCGAAGAAGGGCGGCTGGAGGATGGCGGCAGGGAACACGATCTCCACCATGCCGAAATTGGCGTAGGCGTTGATTTCCATCGGCGTCATGAACCATTCGCCACGATCGACCGGCTTGCCGAGATGGTTGATGTTATAGTCGAACTCGAACTGGTTCGAGCGCATGGCGTTGCCGAACAGGTCGCCGCGCTGGATATCGAGACCGGCATAGTCGCGCCACTTGTCGGGATAGCCGATCTTTGGCGTGAAGGCGGCGAGCTTCTTGTGCGCGCGCGCCTTGGCGGTGTCGCTCATCCAGGTGAGGCTGTCGATGCGGTGACCCATAGCGGTGAGGATATTGCGGACCAGCTCATCCATTGCCGCCTTGGTTTCGGGCGGGAAATATTGGGCGACATAGACCTTGCCGACTTCCTCGCCGAGCGCGCCCTTGAGGAAGGTGACGCCGCGCTTCCATCGGTCCTCGCGCTGGGGCGTGCCGGACAAGGTGGTGTCGTAAAAGGCGAAGTCCTGATTGGCGACGCTGTCGGGGAGGAATTCGGCGAAGCTGTGGATCGAGCGGGCGATCATCGCATCCTTGAGCACGCCAATCGGCGTTTTCGCGATGAGCGCGGCTTCACCGGTGATCGCGCTTGGCTGCGCGACGAGCAGGGTTGTGGGCTTCAGCTTGTTGGCGGCGAAGTAGCTGGCGAAGTCGAAGCCGGGCGCGGATTGCTGCAACTGCGCCGGCGTCATCTTGTTATAGGTCTTGTCGGCGTCGCGGCTATCGATCTGGCTCCAGTGGACTTTGGCGATTTCCGTCTCAAACGCCATCAGCGCGGCAGCGCGCGCCTTGGCATCGCCTTCGCCCGATAGCGCCAGCACCTTTTCCAAATGGACGACGTAGGCGGTGCGGATCGCCGCCATCTTCGCATCCTTCTCCAGATAATAGTCGCGGTCGGGGAGGCCGAGGCCATCCTGACGCATGGAGAGGATGTAGGTTTCGGGATCCTTGTCGTCCTGATTGACGAAGAAGGCAAAGGGACCGCCGACGCCGGAGCGCGCCGCCTTGGCAGCGAGGGCGACGTACCCCTTCTGGTCCTTCACCGCCTTGATCTCGCTGAGCCAAGGCTGGATCGGGGCCATGCCTT
>CAJYHD010000176.1 GCA_913773715.1 uncultured Sphingobium sp. | reverse complement strand
CTCACCGCTGTCGCGGCCCTCGCCGTGGTCTACTACGTCGGTCTGGTCGCCGCCTGGATCACCGTCGCCGTTCGCACTTTCCACGGCTCCGTCATCCGCGGAACCCTCCTTGCACCGCCGCGTCCGGCATGAACGCTCTCGACGTGCCCGCAGACGTTCACGCGCTCAACGCTCTCGCCGAAACCTGGCGGACAGCACCCGATGGCACGCGGCGGTTCGTTCCCAACTTCGATCCACTCTCCGGCGGCACCACCAGCCGCGTTCTGGTTCTCATGCAATCGCCCGGCCCGCAGACGATTGCCGCCGGAGAGGACGCGATTTGCAGTGAGGACAATCCCGGCCCCACCGCGCGTGCGTTTCGAGCAGCCCGCAACACCTCCGGACTTGCCCGAAGCGACTACCTTCGATGGAACCTCATACCGTGGGCAACACATAACCCGGTCCGCGCCGCGGACATCGAGCTAGGCCGCCGTGCGCTCGGCGTACTGCTCCCGCTACTTCCCGCGCTTGAGACAGTGGTCGCTTTTGGCGCCGTCGCCCTCGACGGGATCATGCGCCACCTCACGCTCGACGACAACGCGCGCCTCGTCCATGTAAGAGCCGCTCCGCACCCCTCGCCCGCAAACGGCCATCACCGCTCCGAACAAGCGGAACGCTCTGTACGAGCACTTCGTCTCGCTGCGCGCCGCTGAACCCCTGGAATAGCTCGCGAAGAACGTGCATTGCACCTCATCGAAAAACCAGAGCCCGCGCCTCCAACTGCTGCGCGCAAACTGAAGCCCTCGACCCAGCCGGCCGCAAGACCAACATGCCGTGCTGCCAGCGCCCCGATCACCAAATGAACCACCACCAGCGTGCTGCCGCCACGGATAGTGAATTACAGGTAGGGCTACTAAACGCCTCTGTCGAATATCCGCTGGTCTTGGTGGCGCTCGTCAGCTAGGACGGGGATGGCAAACAGGTTGCGCCCTCGTTGGATGGGCGCCCGCACGATATTGAGCGCTCCGGAGCGGATGCACGGACGGTCTACAGCGTCCTTGCGACGTTTTGGGGCGAGGGGACAACGGGTTTGAACATCGCCGTTGTCCTCTCCCCTGCGGCGACATCGTCTACCTCTGTTCCAATAAATCAACGACCTCTGTTACGGCAGCCCAACTCCGCGCGATTTCCGCCTCTATCGGGGATTCTTCGCGAGAGTTCCAACCGCGCGTCAAGCGTGGCTGGAACCGGCTAAGCGCGGATCAGCGGCTTGATGTTGCACGTCGCTACGAATCTGGCGATACGACGACACAGCTGGCGAAGGACTACGGTGTCGCGAAGTCCACGATCATAGGCATCCTTCGCGAGAACCGCGTGGTCGTCCGGCGACAGCCAATGACGCCTGAGCAGGTTAGCGAAGCGGTACGGCTCTACGAGTCGGGTCTGTCGCTTTCGCAAGTCGCCAAACGGCTGGACGTGAACCAGGAGAGTATGCGGGTCGCGATCATCGCCGCGGGAGTGACGCTTAGGCCACCAACGAAGGCGACGCAGACTCAGTGACGACCGCGGCGCGTGCCCATGTGGAGCAACGCAATGCTCCCGCGCGCCCGAAGCCGGACCCAAACGATCAATGTCTGCGGTGGTCCCTATCGTCATTTCCAGGACACCATACAAGGAGTCGATGTGACCCGACGCATCAGCGGCGCGTGAAACGGGTGGGCGGAGACGCGGTCGTCGAGTTGACGGACGGGTCCAAGTGGAAACAGGCGGAGTATCACTACGAGTACCGCTACGCCTACCGACCTGAGGTAATCATCGAGCGCGACCGGATGACGGTGGCCGGCATGCGGCGCGCTGTGCGGGTGACGCGGGTGTTCTAGCGATGGACGAAGCCACACGATCGGCTTCCGGCGCTAGACCGCCAGGGTTGCGAGCGGTGCTACGGCCGCGTGCCACCTATTCCCAACGAGCAGCACAATGATTCGCTGGCGCGCACGAGAGAAAACGACGTAAAGCAATCGGCTCGTGGACGGAAATGGTTCGGTCTCATAGCCCATGAAATCGCCTTCGCGGAGGACGACCACAGTCGCGTCTGCTTCTCGGCCCTTCGTCTGGTAGAGGTTCATCAACTGCACTTCTCGCGGGTTCAGCGCTGAGTCGGTCAACGCCGCATAACTTGCCTCGCGTGCCTCTGCGCAAATCGAAGCAACGATCTGCGCCTCGCTCAGGTCGCGACTCACTCGCGCCGCCCGAGCGTACATCACCGAAAGCAGGATTCCTGCCTGCTGCCACGCACCCGACTTCTGGGGCAGCCCGACAGCGTCATGTGCTTCTCTCGCTTCGCGGACCACCGCGTCGACGGATGGCGTTTCGGTGAGCCTGGTGTGCAACGCCTCGAGCCGCTGACGGAGCGTCTGCGGCCCCGTACCGTTTAGAACCTGTGTTGCGAGAACCGGTACTTGGGCTCCTCGCTGCGCGCTTGTCAGGAAGACCGCGAGCGATTCGAGGACGTGCTCCCATGTTGCTTCGCCAAACCGAAACCGCAACATCGTGGCTTGCGCGTCTAACGCGGATGCCAGGGCATCGCTCAGGCCGGCGATCTCGTGCTCAATCCCTTCGTCCTCGAGGGCGTCCGATAGGGAGGCGAGCATGTCGTTGTGGTGAGTGAAGATGGCGACGCCGAGCCCTTCAGTATTCAGCTCAATGACGAGTCGCGCCACGGTGGAGGCCTCGTCGCTCAGCTCGATCCCGCTGCGCACGATCAGGCGACCGTCCTCGATCGCCGTGGTGACCGCCGGTGAGCCGAACGCACGGGTTCGGACGGCGTTTGCAACAGCCGGGATAACGCCGGACGGATCTCTGAAAGACGTTTCTGGTAGAACGATCGTGTTTTCTTGCCCAGCTGACGCGCACGCTTCAGTGATTCGCTCGACACGGACTCCATCAGGAGCGAGGAACGTGTAGATGCACTGGTTGGGGTCTCCAAGCAGGATCGTGCGGCTGGAAGGGGAAACAAGCTCGAGCAGTTCCTGCTGCGCGTCGCCTGTGTCCTGGAACTCATCGACGATGACAAGTCCCCATCTGGAACTCAGGTGTAACGCCACCGCAGGCGCCGCCCGCGCAATCTCCAGAGCGAGCGGAATCAGCCGCTTGTACCCGATTTCGTTGGACGCCAGTCCGAGCTTCTCTCGGGCGGGACTCAGCAGCACCGCATCGCCTTGGCCAACGAGGCTCCCGAATCTCCGCACTACGGAGAAAGCTAGGGAGTGGAACGTCATCACATCAACGCGGTCAGCATGAATCCCGAGCACCGCGCTCGTCCTCGAAGCGATCCGCGCCACCGAGGCCCGGGAGAATGAGAGGAACAACACCCTTTCGTGCGGCTTGGACTCTCGAATGCGTTCAAGATGTGCGGCCGCTGCGGCCAGCGCGCTCGTCGTCTTTCCCACTCCGGCACCGCCGAGCACGACAGTCAACTCTGCTTCAGTCGCAACGACCTGCGCCTGTTCGGGGTTCTGCGCTACCCAAGTCATGACGGCGGAGGGACATCGATGCGCCCCAGGTCGCCGGCGCACAGTGCCTCGATGACAGCTCGGGCTGTTGGCGGCTGATGGGTCAAGGCCTCGACCCACGCCGACCCCAGACCCTGCTTCTTCAAGAGCTTCTTCGTGATGAGGTGCTCCGCAATCGCATCGTCATCGATACCATCCGGCAGCGCAGGCATTCCGAGCTCCGCGAGCGACTCGACGACTTCGCGCAGCTTCTCCCCCGGAATCCCGCGAATAAGCGCCGCTTCGACCGCCGTACGGTCGGGGAGCACAACGAGCTGTTCGCAGAGTTCGGCCAACCGAGCGACGGCGGGGTCCTCCTGCCCAGGCTTGTCGTTGTCCACAACGGCGCGCACACGGAACCCGAGCTGAAGCGAAATCTCCGCCACGGCCGGCAATCGCGTGATGCCTCCATCAGTGCCCGGAGGGGCGATCAGCCGGATGCCGTTCGCGGCCAGACTGTGCTTGCGCTCGCCGGACCTCTTGAAGAGTCTCGCGGCAAGCGGGCCGTAGCCTTCGACGTCCAGAGGACCCTCCACCAGAGCAACGACGCGCGTGCTGAGTGCGGAAAGCAACTGATCAAGCACCAGCCGACGCGTGATGCGGGCGGCCTTGTCTGTGGTCTCCAGGAGTCGATACTGAGCACGACCGTCATCGGTGCGCACGAAGCGCACGAGTTCCTCCGGCTTGAACGCGCGAACGACTTCGGAGCGACGCGTGGTCAATATTGACTGGCCCGCGGTCGAGTGGAGCAGGCCCGCCATGTACTCGGACGATGAGCCGTCCAAACCGTCCCCGAAGTCATCCGCGATAACGACGACGCCGGACTCTGCGTTACGCGCGGCCGCGATCGCCTCAGCCACCGAGAATACGCTCTGGATCGTGGATCCATGGGAACGAATAGGGAGGGGTCCGGCTGCATCCAGAGCGAGGGCCGGCTGCAGTGCCCGGAGGAGCGCCGCGAGCGATCCGTCATCAGCGGCGAACTCCACTGCGTTCGGATCCTCAATGCCGAAAAGCACGTCTGGACCCGCATTCAGCACGTTGCCAAGCACCTCAGTCACGACGGGCGAGCTCGCGAAATCGCCGGTCGCCGACTGCACGTCTTGATCGAGCTGTGACAGCGCCTCATCGAGCGCGCTCGAATCTGCCGCTGTGAGAAGGGTGCGCAGCGCACCTTCAGCACGGAGCTGCAACGCGGGCGAGCTGTCGATGAACTGCACCGGAAGCGCCTCGCGTTCGACCCGGCTAACCCGCTTGAACGAGTTCGCTGCCGGATTGCTTCGCGCTGGAAAGTCCACCCAGTGATCCCCGCTGTCCGAATCGAGGTCATAGCGGATCCGGTAGCAAAGCCGGACGCCAAGCACAGCCTCGCCAGCACTGCTCAGCGCGGCGGGCTCCGCGGTCGCAACGTCGAACGCCTCGAGGCTGTCATTGAGCAGAGCTTCGAGCTGCTCCCCCAGATCAAGGAGTACGACTTCCACCTCGGTAAGCGACTCGTCCGAGGCGGTTGCCACAGGTCGAAAGATGTCGAGAGGGTTGACCCGCGCGCGGGTGCTTCGAGGATCAAGCACGCGTCGGAGCGCGTCGACGAAGTCGCTCCGTCCGGCCTGCGGCTCTCCAGCGACGACTACATCCGCAGGCAACAGGAAGCTCGCGCTCTCGAAGCCACGGAAGCGCTCGATTCGAATCTTGGCAACTCTCATCACATAGCCGCCGAAACCGGTACCCGCGACGCCGCAATCTCATACAGCCCCACCGGCAGCCCTGATCCAGCGAGGAAGGATTCCTCGTCGACGCCCGCTTCGCACAGCACCTCACGTGCGCGCGGCAGCATCGACGGCATCTCTAGCGATGAGATCCGTCCCGGCTCCGACCGGCGCCAGCCGTTCTGCGACATGCGGATGACCGCGTTGCGATACGAAACGTCGCTCATGATGCCGAGCGCACGGGCACGGTAGAGAAGCGCGGCGAGGCTGACGCCCCAGTACTCCTTGAGCTCGGCCAGCGTCGCCCACGCCTTGCCCGCGGTAGAGACGGGAAGGGACGGCGCGATCTCCTCAGCCGGCATCAGGAACTCCGACGCGAACCGGTTGGCCTGCTCCTCCGCGACCTTGCCACCAGGCTCGGCATCGTGGTGCATGATCAAGTGCCCGAGCTCGTGCGCTGCATCGAAGCGCTGTCGGTAATAGTCGTCCTTCACCGGGTTCAACACAATGATCGGCCGCGTCGCCGAGTGCAGGGAGTAGGCGTCGATCGAGGCCACCCCTGGCTCGCTGAACACCACGACGACACCGTTGCGCTCGACAAGGCGCACCACGTGCTGCACGGGACCGGGTGCAACCCCGAAGAACTCGCGCGCTTGCCGTGCAGCGTCCTCAGGTGTCATCGAGTGCTCGTCGGGGTCAACAGGGAGATCCGGCAGCAAGGCTTCGGGGAACTCGACTGCGTTCTCGAGCATCCCGGAGATCTCAGCCACGAACCGCCCGTAGGCTTCCGCCTCGTCCTGAGCGATCTGCGGCGTTGAACGCAAGGACCTGAAGTGCGGCTTGTTCGTTTTCGGTGGCGCTCCTCCCCCGAAGAACTGCGGCTCGACCTGAAGCGCAAGCGCCAGCTTCGCCACCGTCGCGCGATTGGGTTGCTTAGCGCCACTCTCCCATGCCGTCACCGAGGCCGGCGACATCTCAATCCGGGCCGCCAGATGGGACTTCTTGAGCCCCTTCAGCTGACGGGCCATGGTGAGGCGCTCACCGTTGAAGAACGAAGCCGCGGCGGCGAGCGTCTGGGACGGCCGACGCACCTCAACCATTCGCGGCGCCCGACCCTTCGCCTGCAGCCGTCCGCTTGATCCGCACCGGCACATCCTCAACGTCCGTCGACGCGCCACTGCTCGGCATCTGCGGTGCGACCGGCAGACCGGTCCCGCCAATCGGGGTGCCACCGGAGAGCAGCAGCTTCTTCCAGTGCCAGCAGGAGTCTCCGGGATAGTCCGGATTCTTACTCTGGCCGATGTAGAGCTCGAACTGTTTCGTTGTCGGGTTGAAGGCATGCGCCGCGATGAGCGTCACGCCAGCGAAGTCGTCGTCGTCCGGAATGCCGGGGATGGACTCCAGGCCGAACTCCTCGTCGTCGAAGAGCGTGTTGTCGCCGACAAACAGCTGGTCCGCAACGCGCTTCTTTGCATCGCTGCGCTGCACCCACTTGATCTCGTCGATCTTGCCGAAGGGGAAGGACTGCAGCAGAACACGATAGCCCTCGATCGCCCACCCCGGGGACTGCTTGTAGTCCCGGCGAGCTACCGCGTCCGCCGGGAGCGTCGGCATCGAGTCGAAGGCCTCCGGGGTGATCCCGCGCTTCAACACATCCTCGCCGAGGCTCTCAAGCCCCTCGCCAAGCTTGAAGCGGCCGTTCGAGGTGGCCCGGTCGAGGAGATCCCGCAGGTGCTTGAAGTTGAGATAGCCGACCACGCCCTGATCGTGGCCCTGATCCTCGTCGTAGAGCTGATCGGTCGCAGCGAACGCTACCGGCGCTCCCCACTTCAGGACGTCGAGGAGTCCAGAGGCCTGGAGAGTGGAGAGTGCGTCATCTTCTGCGGTCATGGGACAAAGGTACACGCGGCTCAGTACATCGCGTATGTTTTTTCACTCTCGGCGGGTCGACCGTACCAAAGAAACTACCTCCGTCGGCGGCGAGCAAGCCCGCCAAGGAGCCCCGCCTCGTGAGCACGGTGGAGCTCCAGGAGGTGATCGACTCGGTCGCTCACGCTGTCAAATCCGCCTTCCCGGTACAGCCCATCTACATAGACGTCGAGCTGTGCGTGCGCTGACCGCAGATCCCCTGGCATGGTTCGCGCATCGTAGAGCCACTCAAGCGTCTGACCGTGACCGTCCCGCGCGGCGAGGACTTCTCGACCAAGTCTGTCCAACGTGTCCCGCGCGCCGGGATCAACATTTGGGAAGACGAAGTTGTTGTAAATGACGTCTTTTGAGTACCGATAGTCACTTTTTAGCCTCCCGCCCACAGCGCGGACCCAGTCCATGTGCATTCGACTAGTGAGGATGGCAAAGTCAGCAACTGTCGCGTCCTCGATGACGAGGCATGCATTCGAGGCGACGACCCCCGCATCGAAGAACCCCATCGGGATGTAGTCCCTTCGCTCCGACGACGTGCTAGGTACCAGCAGGAAGGGGCGATCTGGGCGCTGGGTGATCTGAGCGAACAGATGCGGGGTGAGCGCGAGCTGCGGTCGAGACGACTCAGCACGAATCTGTTCGTTGGCATACACACGCGCAACGATCGGCGGAACTCGTCGCCACTCGGCTTCTTCCACACCATCAAGCCAGAGGCAATACCTAGGACGGTCTCGGATGAACTCACGCGATCCGTACAGCGGGAGAATCCACGAACTGGCGACCGGATACTCCCGGACCAGGGAAGCCCGCTCCTCGCCAGAAAGGATCAACGACCCTTCGTCGGCGGGCATGTTTCCGAACGCCATCTTTGCGTGGTCGGAAATCTGCGACTGACGGTTTCCGACGGCATACTCGATGCCAGCAAGAAGGTAAGGACTAATGCTTCCAACAGCACTTTCGGCCGGTTCTCCTCGACCACGGGCGTACGAGAAGAGTCGCCGCGAAGCGGGGGTCTCCGGTGAGAATCCGATAATCACACAGTGCACCGCGGCGGCGTCAGGAGACTCGTTGTCCCACTCAAACGTCTGGTGCGCGAAGTTGATGTGCAAGCCAGCGTCGTAGAGCGATCGCCAAATGATCGCTGGCTGCTCGCCTTGCGCCACCGAGTTCGTTGACACGAGCGCGCATTTAATCCTGGAATTCTCGCTCATCATTCGAGCCGCAAGCAGGTACCAGCCGGCCACATAATCGAGGAAGCCCGCCTCGCGAATGCCGTGCGCGACTGCGCGCAGTTCCGCCTTCTGCGCTGCGCTCATCGTTCGAGAACCATTGAACGGCGGATTACCAACGATATGCGTGAGTTCGAAAGCTGGGACTACGTCATTCCAATCGGTCGAGAGCGCGCTTCCAAGGTGGATCTTCGGAGCGATGCGGATCGGTAGACGGTCCGGCGCGAGCCCGAAGTCCTCTGCCATTCGCTGGTTCGCAAGGTGGTCGACGAGGAGCATCGCAGTCTCCGCGATGCGTGCCGGCCACTCTTCGACCTCAATGCCGTAGAAGTGATCGAGACGAACCTTGAGATCGCCGGTGACGTCGAATGAGAGTTGGGCGTAGTCCTTCCCCTTGTCTTGGAGGTCGAGTTCCCGCTGTCTCAGAAGAAGCTCCAGCTCGAGGGCGCGAAGCTCGCGATAGGCAACGATCAGGAAGTTTCCGCAACCACACGCCGGGTCGAGCACGCGAATCTTGCCCAGCTCGTTGTGAAGCCTGGTCAGTTGGCCGCGATCGTTCCATGCTCGCTCCAGCCGATCGCGCAGGCCGTCCATGAATAGCGGGTTGATCGTCCGAAGGATATTGGTCTCGGTCGTGTAGTGCTCGCCGCCGCCGCGACGGTCGGAGCGGGTCTTGACCGTCTGGAACATCGATCCAAAGACCGCTGGCGAGATCACCGACCAGTCGAAATCACCCGCATCGATCAGCTCAGCACGGAAGGCGTCCGTCAGCGGGCCCATCGTGAACTCGTCAGTGAACAAGCCGCCGTTGACATAGCGGAACGCGCGTATTACTTCTGGCAGGTCGGTTCGGCGATGCTCGTGGCTCAACGCTTCGAACAGCGCACCCAAGTCGTCCGCAAGGGTCTCGTCCGTGGTGTGGTCGACCAGGAAGGCCTGGAATTGATCGGGGCGCCCGGCGTGCTTCCACATGCCGGAGTCGTCAGCGAAGTAGAGGAAAAGCAGACGGGCAAGGAGCAACGTCGAGTTGTGCTGGTCCCACCCTGCCGACTCGAGCTCCGCGTACAGCGCGCTCATCAGCCTTGCGGCCTGGGCCGCAGTCGTCTCGGCCTCGTGATCGAACGCGCCGCGCATCCGTGCGAGGAGGTCAACGAGCGTGAGATCTTCGTCAAACCCGATCGCGATGGCTTCGAGCTGGCGGACGAGTCGGGCGTCACCGTCGCCAACGCGGCGTTCGTGGAGGACGAGCTTGGCGTTGGCACCACCCAT
>CAJYHD010000175.1 GCA_913773715.1 uncultured Sphingobium sp. | reverse complement strand
GTCATTCAGGCCCCTCCTGTCAGGCAGCCGGTCCAACCCGACTTGCCAATTGGTCTGATAGCGGTAACGTGCGGGCCAAGCGTCGGCTTGTCAATCGTCGACATATCGGGAGAGTATGGCATGAAACGGATTCGCGCATGGACCACCGCGCTGTCCCTGTCCTTGGTCGCACTGCCATGTCCGGCGGCGGCAGAGGACGGTTATGCGCTATGGCTGCGCAGCGTCGCGCCATCGGTCGGACAGGTAAATGTCAGGGTGTCGGGGGTGTCAGCGACGCTCGATCTGGCTGCCTCCGAGCTGCGCCGCGCGCTGCCTTCCGGCACGCCGCCCGTCATGGTCGCGACGGCGGCCGACCCCGCCCTCCGTTCGCTGCGTCTGCCGTTCGAGGGGTTGGGTGACGAAGGCTATCTCGTCCGTAGCGTCACGCTGGACGGGCAGAACGTCCTGCTGGTCGCGGGCAACAGCGATCGCGGCGCATTCTATGGTGCGTTCGCGCTGATCCGCCACCTCGCTACCGGCGGCAAGGCGAACGGCGTCGCGCTGCGTTCGGCGCCCAAGGTCAAGCTGCGCGTGCTCAACCATTGGGACAATCTCGATGAAACCGTCGAGCGCGGCTATGCGGGGCAGTCGCTATGGGACTGGTGGACGCTGCCTGACTTCAAGGACCCGCGCTATACTGACTATGCCCGCGCCAATGCCTCGATCGGGATCAACGGCACCGTCCTGAACAACGTGAACGCGAAGGCCGACAGCCTGACCGCGCCCTATATCGCCAAGGCGGCGGCGCTGGCAGACGTGTTCCGCCCCTGGGGCATCAAGGTCTATCTGTCGGTCAAATTTTCCGCGCCGATCGAGCTGGGCGGCCTGAAGACCGCCGATCCGCGCGATCCGGCGGTGGCGGCGTGGTGGAAAGCAAAGGCCGATGAAATCTATCGCACCATCCCCGATTTCGGTGGCTTCCTGGTCAAGGCCAACAGCGAGGGCCAGCCCGGCCCGCGCGACTATGGCGCGTCTCATGCGGACGGCGCGAACATGCTGGCCGCTGCGGTCAAGCCCCATGGCGGCATCGTGATGTGGCGCGCCTTCGTCTATGCCGAAACCGACCCCGAAGACCGCGCGAAACAGGCCTATACCGAGTTCAAGCCGCTCGACGGCAAGTTTGCCGACAACGTGCTGGTACAGGTGAAGAACGGCGCGATCGACTTCCAGCCGCGCGAGCCGTTCCACCCGTTGTTCGGCGCGATGCCACGCACGCCGCTGATGATCGAGTTCCAGATCACCAAGGAATATCTGGGCTTTGCGACCCACCTCGCCTATCTCGGCCCGCTGTTCACCGAGGTGCTGGATTCCAAGACAGGACGCAGGCCGGGTGAGACGGTGGCCGATGTCGTCGACGGTCAGGCCGAACATCACACGCTGTCCGGCATGGCGGGCGTCGCCAACATCGGGCGCGATCGCGACTGGAGCGGATCGACCTTCAATCAGGCGAACTGGTACGCCTTTGGGCGTCTGGCCTGGGACCCCGATCTCTCGGCGGAGGATATTGCGCGCGCCTGGGCCGCGCAGACCTTCAGCACCGACGCCCAGGTCATCGATACCGTCACCGCGATGATGATGGGAAGCCGGGAAGCGGTGGTCGATTATACCGGCGCGCTGGGCCTCGCGCATCTGATGGCGACGGGTCATCATTACGGGCCGGGACCATGGGTATCCGAACTGGCCCGGCCGGAATGGAACCCGACCTATTATCACCGCGCCGATGCCAACGGGATCGGCTTCGACCGCACCGCCTCGGGCAGCAACGCGGTCGGCCAATATGCGGGGCCGGTGGCCAAGGCCTTTGCCAAGCCGGAGACGACGCCTGAATCCATGCTCCTCTGGTTCCATCACCTGCCGTGGGACCGCCGGATGAAGGATGGCCGCACCCTCTGGGAGGATCTCGTCGCCCATTATGATCGCGGCGTCGCCTATGTCGTGCAGATGCAGCGCCAATGGGAAAGTCTGCGCCCGAAGATCGATGCCGAGCGGTGGCAGAAGACGGCAACCTATCTCGCCGTTCAGGAACGCGAGGCCCGGTGGTGGCGCGATGCGAGCCTGGCCTATTGGATGTCGGTCAATCATCGCCCGCTGCCCGCCGGGGTGCGGGCGCCCGACCATGATCTGGCCTGGTACAAGGCGCAGCGCTTTCCCTACGCGCCGGGGCACACTTCATAAGACGGTTAATGGTCGTGGCCTGTCATGGCCGCGACCGACCGCTATTCCTCACCGGCAAAACCAGAATTATAAGCTTTGGTCGGGCCGGTGCCGGTCTGCTTGCCGATCTGTAAATCGATTGTAGCAAGATAAACGACTTTCGGCCGGCGCCTGGACTTAGCGCTCTCGTTTCATCTTGATACGGCCCGGCTGTGGCAGAACAGCCATAGTTCGTCACGAACCCGTTGCGGCCTAACCAATTTTCATTGACTTGTGGACCAATAGGGCAGAACGATAGCGCTATCAGCATACGCCGCATCAGACGGTTGGAGGGGATAGCATGGTTAACGGCATCGTCATGGCCGACGCATCGGCAGACCGCGAGACGCGTGTTCCCAGCCATCATCGCGCGCCACCGGCACCCTGATCCGACACCGACCCGATCCAACGAAATCAATCCGCATGTCGCAACGAACGACAGCGGGCCGCAAGAGAGGACCTGACATGAAATCCGTGCCCACCATCCGCCTCAGCCGCATCGCCCTGCTTTGCGCCACGGCCGTTGGCGCGATGAGCGCTTCGACGGCCTGGGCGCAGGCGGTTCCCGCCCCGCAAGGGCAGATACTTAATGACGGCCAGGATAACGGCCCCTCCGTGCCGCCCGCACCGCAAACCGATCAGACCCCGGGCACGCCGTCCGAAGACATCGTCGTCACCGGCTATCGCTCGAGCCTTGCCAAGTCGACCAATGCCAAGCGCGCGGCGACCGGCTTCACCGACTCGATCTTTGCCGAGGATATCGGCAAGTTTCCAGACACCAACATCGCGGAATCCTTCAATCGCATTCCGGGCGTCACCATCACCCGCGACGTGACCGGCGAAGGCACCAACGTCGCCATTCGCGGCCTGGGATCGAACTTCACCAACGTCACGCTGAACGGCGCACCGATCGCGGTCGCCTCGTCGGGTTCGACCGACGCGCAGGGCACCGACCGCTCCGTCGACCTCAGCTTCTTCCCGACCGACCTGTTCACCAAGCTGACCG
>CAJYHD010000174.1 GCA_913773715.1 uncultured Sphingobium sp. | reverse complement strand
GCTACACCCTCCCTGCCCTCCCCGACCCGATGTTCGTCGTCCATATCTCCGGCAAGCAGAACGTGCGCACCTGGGAACGGGACGGCTGGAGCGAGACCGCCTCTATCCCAGGCTGTGCGACCATCGTCCCGTCAAACCAGCCGACGGGCTGGCTGGTCGACGGCGAACTCGATGTCGTCACGCTGAGCGTCGCCTCAACCGATCTCCAGCGCGCGCCTGCCGTCGACCAGTTCAAACGGATGCGCTTTGCCTTCAATGATCCCCTGGGCGTCGCTCTCACCCGCCAAGTGCTGGGCGAACTCTATGCACCGCGCAGCGCCGAGCGCGATGTCTATGTAGGGGCACTGGTCGATGCGCTGAAAGCGCATATGCTCCGCGGGCCGGTCAATTCGACGGCAGCGGACATACCCACCTCGGCTTTTTCCTCCTACCGTATCCATCACATCATGAACGCAATCCTGGAGCGGCCGGAGGGGGACCACAGCATCGAGGAGCTGGCGGCACAGGCCGGTGTCGCCCCGACGCATTTCTGCCGGATCTTCAAGAAGGCAACGGGCGTCTCGCCCCATCAATATGTGATGAAGGCGCGCCTCAACCGGGCTCAGTACATGCTGGAACAGTCAGATGCGTCGATGGCGACGATCGCCGACTCCCTAGGCTTCACCAGCCAAAGTCACTTTACCCGCGCCTTTCGTCAGTTCGCCGGTGAAACCCCGAGCGACTTTCGCAAGCGCGGGCGGGAAACAATCCAATGAACCAGATACTGGGCTTTAACGATCTCACCCTTCCCGATCTCACCCTGTGGGCCGGCCCCGATCGGGTGGCGACGCCTGCAACTCTGTTCGACATCGATCCCTGTTCGGGCGAACGCTTTGCCGAGATACCGGTCGCCAGCGCAACCGAGGTCGATCAGATCGTCGAGGCGGCTTGGCACGCATTCAAATCTCCCGCCTGGCATGATCTCCACCCACTGGCGCGCGAGCGCCTGTTGCACCGGCTGGCCGATGCGATGGAAGCCGATCTGCTGACACTGGCAGCGCTCGAGGCGCTCGATACCGGTAAACCGGTCGCCATTGTCGAGACTGTGGATCTGCCGGCAGCCATTTCGTGGCTGCGCGCCTATGCTGGCTGGCCGTCCAAACTTGCTGGCCGTGCTGGAACGCTTGCCGCCACGCCAGGCCAGTATCATGTCTATTCACGGCGGGAACCCATCGGCGTCGTGGCGGCGATCACGCCGTGGAATTTTCCGCTCGTCCTGGCGATGTGGAAGATAGCCCCCGCTCTGGCGGCCGGCTGCACTATCGTACTCAAGCCCGCGCCCGAAACGCCGCTCACGGCATTAAGGCTCGCGGAGCTGGCGCGTCAGGCGGGTTTTCCCGCCGGCGTTCTGAGCGTCGTGACCGGGGACGGTGCAACAGGGGCTGCTCTCGCCGCCCATCCCCGGGTGGCCAAGGTCGCCTTCACGGGATCGACTGCCACGGGGCAGGCGATCCTCCAGGCTTCGGTGCCCGATCTCAAGCGCGTCACCCTCGAACTCGGCGGGAAGTCGCCGACGATCCTCTGCGCCGACGCCGACCTTGCAAGCGCGATTCCGCAGGCGGCGATGGGCTGTTTCTTCAACTCTGGCCAGGTCTGCTATGCAGGCACGCGACTCTACGTCGACCGCTCGATCTATGACGAAGTCCTGGATGGCATTGCCGCCGTCGGCGCTGCCCAAAAAATGGGCGCAAGCAGCGACCGGACGAGCCAGCTCGGCCCACTCATCAGCGCCCGCCAACATGAACGCGTGACCGGCTTCGTCGACAGAGCCAAGACGGCCGGCATCGAGGCGATCACTGCGTGTGCCGCGCTTCCCGACAAGGGGTTCTATTTTCCGCCCACAATCCTACGCAATGTCCCGGCCGATGCCGAGATCGCGCGGGATGAGGTGTTCGGGCCAGTTCTCGCCACGGCCGCCTTCGACGACATGGACGAGGCCATCGCGCTCGCCAATGACAGCGCCTTCGGCCTTGCGGCCCATGTCTTCACGAAGGATCTTGCAACTGCGCACAAGGCATCAGCCAGCATCGAGGCCGGCACAGTGTTCGTCAACTGCATCCTGCTGGCCGACCCAGCCTTTCCGTTCGGTGGCATGAAAATGTCTGGCATCGGCCGCGAGAATGGGAGCGAAGTACTCGACGCCTATCTCGAGCCCAAGTCCATCATCATGGCGCTCGGTTGACGGCGCCATGGATTTCAGCAGGCCAGTTCGGACCATCGGACCAAGCCCGACAACGACCACCCCCCGGCAGATCGGGATGCGTACGCACTTCAGGAGAACCGACGATGGAAACGCTCGCTGCCATAGCACGCAAGCCCCATGACGATTTCACGATCGAGACCGTCGAGGTCGAGCCCCCCCGCGCGGGCGAGGTTCGCGTGAAGATCGCTGGCGTAGGCCTGTGCCACACCGATCTCATCGCCCGCGATCAGTTCATTCCGATCCGTCTTCCGGCTATCCTCGGCCATGAAGGATCAGGGATCGTCGAAGCGGTCGGCGACGGCGTTACCAAGGTGCGCCCCGGCGACCGCGTCCTGCTCAGCTTCTCGAGCTGCGGGCACTGCGCGCGCTGCGAGGAACATCTTCCTTCCTATTGCCGTGATTTCCCCGCGCTCAACTATGCCGGCGTCCGAACCGACGGCAGCTCGGGCATCTCCATCGCGGGCGAGCCCGTCTCGGCCAATTTCTTCGGCCAGTCCTCGTTCGCCGGCTATGCGCTCGCACACGAACGCAATGTCGTGAAGATCGATGCCGAGGACGTTCCTCTCGACATTCTAGGCCCATTGGGATGCGGCCTACAGACCGGCGCCGGCGGTGTCATGCGTTCGCTTGCCTGCCCTGCGGGATCGACAATCGCGATCTTCGGCGGCGGCCCTGTCGGGCTTTCGGCCGTCATGGGCGCCCACATCCAAAATTGTGCCACGATCATCCTGGTTGAACCGGTGCCAGCCCGGCGCGAACTCGCGCTCTCACTCGGCGCTACGCACGTCATTGATCCAGGCAATGGGGACATCAGCGTCGCCATCCGAGACATCCTTCCAGATGGCGTGGAATTCGCCTTCGAAACAAGCGGGCGGGAACCAGTTGTCGAGGCGGCTCTGGCTTCGCTGACCAGCCATGGGCTGCTAGGGCTTGTCGGCGTGCCGCCGCGCCCCGAAAGTAGCCTGTCGGTCAACCTGGCATCGTTCATCACGTACGGCCACCGCATCCATGGCATCATTGAGGGTGACAGCGATCTCGACGGCTTCCTGCCGGAGCTCGTTGAGCTGTATCGCGCAGGTCGCTTCCCGTTCGATCGGCTGATCAAAACTTACCCACTCAAGCAGATCAACGAAGCCGTGGCGGCGCAGGCACGGGGCGACTGCGTGAAAGCAGTGCTGATCCCCTGAACGTTGGAGCAACCGACTTCGTCACCGCTGTGATCATCCGCCATTGCGGCTTTGGACTGGGCAATCAGCTCTTTTAGCACATCGTGATGCCGTCGGCAGGGCGGCAACTACCCCATCTCTTTTGACGATGAGATTTCGCTCGATCGCTACCCGTGCCCGATCGCACGCCGACCAAGCTCAGCATCTCGGTTCTGCCCGATCTCCACCAGGCGATAGCCGACTATGCTGCGCTCTACGCCCAAACCTGTCAATCGGCGTGCAAACGGGCCCCCTTATCGGCGCGCAAAAGGGACCCCCTGTCAGGATTGCGCATGGATGATGTAACGCGCTTCCTTGCGCTGCGCGCGGCGTAGGGAGGGCGTAGCCCGACCGGAGGCGCGCGCAGCGCAAGGCATCTTCTAATTGTGGGCTGTGGGGCGGATCAGCTGCGGTTTTTGAAGCGCCAGCTGTCATTGCCGGTCTCGACGATGTCGCAATGATGGGTGACGCAGTCGAGGAGCGCGGTGGTCATCTTGGGATCGGCGAGACGAACACGGCCGCTATCACCAAGTTGGGCAATTCCATTGCGGATGAGGTGATCACGCCGCGCGTCCGAGACCGCTTTCAGGAGGAAATTCAAAAGCTCGCGGCTGGGAGGGTTCGCGTCGACATCACACGCTCGGGCGGCAGATTCGGATCGCCGCAATATCAGGTGCGCCTGTTCGCTAACCCGAAGGCGAAAGTGCATAATGTGCTTAGCGAAGGCGAGCAGACCTGCGTCGCGCTGGCGATGTTTTTGACCGAGCTCGCGACCGCGTCCTTTGCATCGACGCTGGTGTTCGACGATCCAGTGTCGTCGCTGGATCATAGTTGGCGGCAGAAGGTCGCGGAACGGCTGGTCGAGGAAGCCGCGACCCGCCAGATCATCGTCTTCACCCAAGACATGGTGTTCCTCAACGACCTCCAGGTCCTGGCGGCTAGAGCCGGGGTATCCCAAGCCGATGTATCGCTTAGCGTGTCGGGAAGCGGTGCCGGTATCGTCAGCGACGGATTGCCGTGGGCGGGACAAAAGATCGCCCAGCGTTTGGACACGCTGGAGAAAGACGCGCGGACCGCGAAACGGTTTTTCGAGGCGCAGGATGAAGCTGCCTATGAAGAGGCCGCGGCCAAGTTCTACAATCACCTGCGATCGACATGGGAGCGTGCGCTCGAAGACGTCGCGTTCTGCAACGTCGTGCAGCGGCACCGAGACTATATCAACGCGAAGGATCTCAAAAAGGTCGTCTGCTTGGACACCGCCAATGTTACCGCGTGGGAACGGGGTTTCAAAGTCTGCTGCGACATCACCGACGCGCATGATCCGGCCCGCGGACGCAATGCCGCAATGCCGCCGCCGGATGATCTGCTAAAACATGTCCAGGAGCTCGGCGCGTGGGTGGAGTCGCTCAGGACGCGGCCGGCGCATCATCACTAGTGCGGCGCGATCGTGACCGAGAAGTCGATCACTCCTCCGCGCAACGACCGCAGCGTGCGGGCTGCTCTGGCGCCCCGCAGTCGCTATGCTTGCGATCGAGCATACAGCACAGGCCGAATCAGTCGATGGATCTTGAGAACTACAGCGATCGTGATTGGCAGGAGATTCTCGACGAATTTCGCCTGCTAGTCGCGCGCGCCGGTTTCGCTGACTGGGACCGGGCGACCGCCGACGCGTTGATCGAGACCGGCGACCACGAGCCGGATCGGCGCGACGGTTCCTCCGCCGACAGGGCGCCGCTCGACCAGCTGCGGCGCTACGCGGCCGAGTTCATACGCTTCCTAAAAGCCCGCTCGCGCTGGACGCTGGACGAAGACCGGCGCAGTCTCGCGCATCTCCTGACTGCAACGGACGGTCAGCCAATCGACGATTTCAAGGTCGTCTTCGATGATCGCGACGAGACACGCTCGCTCTACGAGAGGGTCGACAACACCGATGCCATGATCAAGGAGCTCAGGCGTTTTATCGACGAGCTTTACGGCGAGGATCGCGAGTTCTGGGATGACGGCGCGGGCGCCGACGGGGATGACCGCTGATGGCTACGCGCACGCCAACAACCAGCGCCGTCACGGCGAAGCTCAAAGCTGCGTTCCAAAGCCATCTCGGGGTCGACCATCTGACCGCCCGCCAACTGCTCGCGGGCGCGACCCTGCAGGACAAGGCCTATGAGCTACATGCGCTGATCGCGGTCATCCGCGAACTCAAGGCGAAGCGCCCGACGCTGTCGTTCACCTTGGTCCACGGAACCTCGGTGACGTTTCGGGCAAAAGGCGGTCCGATTGACCGCACAGATTGGCCGTATATTCGGATCGACGACCAAGGAATACCGGTCGGCGAGCTGTGGGTCGATATCGAGTGCCTGGCGATCAGCGCGGGTCCCAGCGCCAAAGCATTGACCGGTTATCTCTACGGCAAATGTCATGAGCTCGACATCGTGCTGGTCATGCCGGGAACCGACGGACGGCCGACGCCCGACGAGGTTCTGGTCGGCGTGGAGGCCAAACACCGACCGTTCACCAAGGCACTACTCAAAGAACTCTTGGGTGTCCGCCGCGAAATGACGATGAAGCGCTGGGACTGCCATGCCTATCCCGATCCGCACTGGTTCGTGTGGTGGTCACCTTGCCTTTACAACGGACCGCCTTCCGGGCTTGTGGCCTATTGCTCAAGCAACACGATCGACAAGTATTCCGCGCCCGCAGACTTTTGGGGCATCAAGATGGAGCATCTACCGATATAATCGATGCTGCGGAACCGCCGGTGCCGCACCACAACCGGCATTTTGCGCTCCGCCGCCAGCCCCATGAACGACGGTACGATTTCATCGTTTGCTGCTCGTAAGCGGCGAGGCTGGTTTCCACCACGTTGAGCCAACCGACGCCACCTGAATGTTGATTGCCACTGAGAGTTGACCCGGGATTTCCACCGAGAAGTGACCCGCCTGATATTATGGTTTGGATGTCATATGTGGGTCAA
>CAJYHD010000173.1 GCA_913773715.1 uncultured Sphingobium sp. | reverse complement strand
AAGACATTTGAGTTATGGCCAGTCGTCTTTTTGTCGATATCGGGCTGCTGCTTGTCTTGGTGCTTCCAGGGGTTATTGGCACGCTCTTCATACTTCGATCTGGGGTCGCCATAGCAACAGTAAGCGGCTACGCCCTTTGCTAAATGGGCCGCTTTTATCGTCGATGCTGAGCTAGTTCTGGCGAGCGCAGCGCTTTCTCATCTTATTCTCCAGAGATTGGCTGGCTGACATCGCCAAATACGCTGGACCTAGCCAAGTTGTGGCTGCTTCCAATGTCAGAATGCGATTCACCTTTCGAGTTGTCACCTTCGACCGTTGCAGTATCAATCTCTATACTGAATTTTAATTTGGCGTGATAGTTTATGTCCAAAAAACGGTGTACTCAGGCCAGAACAAAATCTCCATAAATTCCTCACTGCCGCTCGATGTGCTTCTGCTCTACAACGACGCTCCAGCGTCGGACTTCTCGGCGGATCAGATCGACCATCTCAGCGGAGCTGGAAGGGCTGGGAACGCCTCCGAGCTGAGCAAACCGCTCCTTGATCTCAGGCAAGGCCAGCACGTCTCGAATTTCGCGGTTTAGGCGGTCGACGATCGGTTGCGGAGTCTTGGGCGGCAGCGCGAGACCGAGCCAGGACATCGTTTCCACGCCTGGCAGGGATTCTGCGATGGTGGGCACGTCCGGCAGCAGCGCGTAGCGCTGCGGCGAGGAGAGCGCGAGGGGCCGGACTGCACCTGCGCGCGACTGATCCAGCAGTGCCGTCGCCGTACCGATCATGACGTCGATCCGCCCGCCCAGGACATCGAGAATCGCCTGTGAGTCGCCTCGATAGGGTACTGCTGTCGTCGCAATGCCGGCTTCGATGTCGATCCATTTGCTCAAAAGATGGTGCACGCTTCCGGGAGCATTCGAGCCCACGGTGATCTTGTCGGGAGCGGCTTTGGCGCGCGCCAGCAGATCCGGGAAGGACATGATCGGAGAGTCCGGTTTCACCGCCACGACCATGGGATAGGCGGTGACCAGGGAGATCATGCTGAAGCCGTCCACGGGGTCGTAAGGCAGCTTCTTGCGCGTCGCGGCCGTGCCGGAGTGGGCGCCGGTGAGCATAACCATGGTGTAACCGTCAGGCGCAGCGCGTGACACCATGTCGCTCGCCAGAACGCCACCGGCGCCGACTGTCGACTCGACGATCACGGATTGTCCGAGCCGCTGTGTCAGCTTGTCGGCCACCAGACGCCCGACCGTATCCGGGCTACCGCCGGCCGGAAAGCCAACGACGAGCTTGATCGGACGGGAAGGCCAGTCGTCAGCCTGCACGGTCGTAGCCAGGCCAAGGGCCGCAATCACGACCAGGGCTCGGCGTGAGACGCCGCCCAGCCGTCCATCGAACGTCAACATTCGGATGCTCCTATCGTTCGGGTGGGCTCTCATCGCGGGCGCCCGCCGGGCTAAACGGCCTGGTATGGATGGCAGCGAGCCTTCAAAGCGTCGTGAGGTGCGGGTCTGACCGCCCCTCAAAAAGGCTCTCGTGTGCGATCGGGCCTATGGCGTCAGTTTGACAGATAGGTCCATTTGCCGCCCTTGACCGTGGCGATCACCAGGCTGTTGCTCTGGACCCCGTAAGGCTCACCGGGCTTGAAGTCGTAGACGCCGATACTGCCGACCAAGCCGCTGACGGAATGCAGCCGATCGCGGATCGCGAGCCTGAACTGCTCCGTCCCGGGCTTTGCGACCTTGAGGGCTTCCGTCGCCACCAAGCTGAGCACGATGCCGGAGTCATAGGCTGTGGGGTTCTGCGTATCGGGCTCCGTCGTCGGGTAGAGCTTGCTGAATTTCTCGACGAAATCGACGACCACCTTCTTGGAAGGATTGCTGTCCGGAACCTGGCCCGCGACCGAGACCAGGAAGGCCGCGGCAAGTACGCCTTCCACTTTTGCCCCACCGAGACGTAGGAAGTCCTGCCCGACCGCTACAGGCGCATTGTACAGGGGCTTGCTGAAACCGCGATCGCGAAGCGTGACGTTGGGCAGGACGGCGGGGCTGCCGGATGCCGCGATGAAGATGGCATCCGGCCTTGCCGCTACCAGCCGGAGGGCCTGTCCGACGAAGCTGGTGTCCGAGCGCGCAAAGCGTTCATTCGAGAGGATCTCGATCCCGGCTTCGGCACAGTATCGCTTGAAATGGGCGAACGCGGTGTCGCCATAGATATCGTTGTAGCCGACAAAGGAGACCTTCTTCATCCCGGTTTCCTTCATATTCTGGACGATCTTCGCAACCCACATCTGGATCGGCGGCGACACGTTGATGAACCATTCGCTCTTGTCTCCAAACAGGTCGAGCGCGGTACCGGAAATGAGCGGAACCTTGAATTCTGAAAGAACGGGCGCGATCGCGTACGCCGTGGCGGCGTTGGTCGGTCCGATCAGCACATCGACGTGGTCTTCGTTGATCAGCTTCCGGGCGTTGCGCACGGCCGCGGAAGGATCCGAACCGTCATCCACTATGACGTAGCGTACCGGCTCGCCGGCGATTTCCTTGGGAAGGAGCGGAAGGGTGCGCTGGAACGAGGTGCCGAGTGCCGCAGCGGGGCCGGTCAGCGAGAA
>CAJYHD010000172.1 GCA_913773715.1 uncultured Sphingobium sp. | reverse complement strand
ATGACATTTCAGGGATGGATATTGATCCTTGTCTTCGTCGGCATATTGCTGACGCTGGCCAAACCCGTAGGCCTCTGGCTCTTCGCCCTTTATGAAGGCCGCACCACGCCGCTGCATCGCATCCTCGGCCCCGTCGAGCGCGGCTTCTACCGCCTGTCCGGCATAGACCCCAATGAAGAGCAGAGCTGGCACCGCTACGCGGTCCACATGCTGATCTTCAATGCGGTGCTGCTGTTCTTCACCTACGCGATCCTGCGCTTGCAGGGGCTGCTGCCGCTCAATCCCCTGGGGTATGGCGCGCTGAGCGAACATCTGTCGTTCAACACGGCGGTCAGCTTCACGACTAATACCAACTGGCAAAGCTATAGCGGCGAATCGACCCTGTCGAACCTCAGCCAGATGCTGGGCCTCACCATCCACAATTTCCTGTCGGCCGCGACTGGCATCGCGCTCGCCTTCGCGCTGTTCCGGGGCTTTGCACGGCGCGAGATGAAAACGATCGGCAATTTCTGGGCCGACATGACGCGTGTCACGCTCTACCTGCTGCTACCCGCCTGCGTGGTCATCTCCCTCTTCTACATCGCCAGCGGCGTGCCGCAGACGATGGCGGGATCGGTCGACGTGACCACGCTGGAAGGCGTCAAGCAGACGCTGGCGCTCGGTCCGGTCGCGAGCCAGGAAGCGATCAAGATGCTCGGCACCAACGGTGGCGGCTTCTTCAACGCCAACTCCGCCCATCCGTTCGAGAACCCTACCGCACTTACCAACCTGGTTCAAATGCTGTCGATATTCCTGATCGGCGTCGGCCTGACCTACACATTCGGCAAGGCCGTCGGGAACACGCGTCAGGGCTGGGCGATCCTCGCTGCAATGATGGCGCTGTTCCTCGCAGGTACAGCGGTCACTTATTGGCAGGAAGCGGCGGGCAACCCCGTGCTGCATTCGCTCGGCATGGCGGGCGGCAATATGGAGGGGAAGGAAGTCCGCTTCGGAATTGCTGCCTCCTCACTCTTTTCAGTCGTCACGACAGCGGCCAGCTGCGGTGCGGTCAACGCCATGCATGACAGCTTCACCGCATTGGGCGGCATGATCCCGCTACTTAACATCCAATTGGGTGAAGTCGTCGTCGGTGGCGTCGGTGCAGGCATCTACGGCTTCCTGCTTTTCGCCATCCTTGCCGTGTTCGTGGCAGGGCTGATGGTCGGCCGCACGCCCGAATATGTCGGCAAGAAAATCGAAAGCCGGGAGGTGAAGCTCGCCGTCCTCGCCATAGCCGTGCTGCCGCTCATCATTCTGGGCTTCGCGGCTATCGCGTCGGTGCTTCCGGCGGGTCTTGCCGGACCGCTCAACAAGGGGCCGCACGGTTTCTCGGAAATTCTCTACGCCTTCACCAGCGCGGTCGGGAATAACGGCTCGGCCTTCGCGGGTCTGACGGCGAACACACCCTTCTACAACGGCATGCTGGGCGTGGCGATGTGGATCGGCCGCTTCTTCATCATCATACCGATGCTGGCTGTTGCGGGTGGTCTCGCAGCGAAGAAGTACACGCCGGAAACGGCGGGCAGCTTCCCCACGACAGGTCCGCTCTGGAACGGGTTGCTGATCGGCATAGTGCTGATCGTGGGAGGTCTTACCTTCCTGCCCGGCCTCGCCCTTGGCCCCATCGCCGATCATCTCGCGATGATCCACGGTCAGCTCTTCTAAGGACATATGGCAATGGCCAGATCCGAACAAAAGTCGCTCTTTACAGCCGACCTGATTGCCCCGGCGATCAGCGACGCCTTTCGCAAGCTCAACCCAAAGGAACTGATCCGCAACCCGGTGATGTTCACAACCGCGATCGTCGCGATGCTGCTGACCGTGCTGCTCGTCGTCGGGCATGACGGACTGGCGGTCAGCTTCAAGCTGCAACTGGTCGTGTGGCTGTGGCTCACCGTCCTGTTCGGCACCTTTGCCGAGGCGCTGGCGGAAGGGCGGGGCAAGGCGCAGGCCGCTTCGCTGCGCGCGACTAAGGCGGACCTGACCGCCAAGCGGCTAAAGGGCGACGGAAGAGAATATGACGACGTGCCAGCCAGCGCGCTCAAAATGGGCGACATCGTCCTCGTCCAGACCGGCGACCTGATCCCGTCCGACGGTGAAGTCGTCTCCGGCGTGGCGTCGGTCAACGAAGCCGCGATCACCGGCGAATCTGCACCCGTCATTCGCGAGGCGGGCGGCGACCGGTCGGCCGTGACAGCGGGTACCCGCGTCATTTCGGACGAGATCCGCGTCCGCGTCACCGTCAATCCGGGTCAGGGCTTTCTCGACCGCATGATCGCGCTCGTGGAAGGGGCCGAGCGGCAGAAGACGCCCAACGAAATCGCGCTGACCCTGCTGCTCGTCGGCTTGACGATCATCTTTCTGATCGCGGTAGGTACCATCCCCGGCTTCGCCAGCTATGCGGGCGGTTCGATCCCCGTGTCGATCCTCGCCGCGCTGCTCATTACGCTGATCCCGACCACGATCGCCGCGCTGCTCTCCGCCATCGGCATTGCCGGCATGGATCGCCTCGTCCGCTTCAACGTGCTCGCCAAGTCGGGCCGGGCAGTGGAGGCGGCAGGCGACATCGACGTGCTGTTGCTCGACAAGACGGGCACGATCACCGTCGGCGATCGTCAGGCGACCGAGTTCAAGCCGGTAGGCGGCACGAGCCAGACGGCGCTGGCCGAAGCCGCTCTGATCGCCAGCCTCGCCGACGAAACGCCGGAAGGTCGATCGATCGTGCTGCTCGCCCGCGACAGCTTTGGTCAGACCGCGACGGTTCTTCCCGAAGGCGCGGAGATCATTCCCTTCACCGCACAGACTCGCATCTCCGGCGTCAGCATCGGCGGATCGACGATCCAGAAGGGCGCGGTGGATTCGATCCTGCGCGCCTGCCCGGACGCGGCGAAGACCCCGGCGGCGGAGGAACTGCGCCGCATCAGCGACGAGATTTCCCGCGCTGGCGGCACCCCGCTCGGCGTCGCGAAGGATGGCAAGCTGCTGGGCGCGATCTTCCTCAAGGACATCGTCAAGGCTGGTATCCGCGAACGCTTCGGCGAGTTGCGCCAGATGGGCATCCGCACGGTCATGATCACCGGCGACAACCCTCTGACCGCTGCTTCGATC
>CAJYHD010000171.1 GCA_913773715.1 uncultured Sphingobium sp. | reverse complement strand
CCGAAATGTCAGGAAAATCTGGAGGCGCGACCGGGAATCGAACCCGGGTGCAAGGATTTGCAGTCCTCTGCGTCACCACTCCGCCATCGCGCCTCGATGCGTGGGAGGCGCGCATTTCTGCGGTTTTTGTCGCGCTGTCAACAGCGAGTACGCAGTCGTTTGGAAAAAGTACGCACTGTTCTCGTTTTGCCCTGCTGAGGCTGACCTGACAAACAGGGGTTCCACTTCCGATCAGATCGGATGACTTTCCCATTGCCGTTCCATCAGATATCAAGCGATAGCTGTCAGGCAGCAGGTAATATTTCTGCGTGCTGGAATGCAGGCTTCGGGGCGATGACATTGCCTCGGTATCGGGAGATTATGATGGAAGCCATGGTAACCAGCCTCACACGTCGCGCTCCCGTCATACTATATTTGGTGAGCGCTCTATTGCTGATCGGCAATATCGTCGGATCAGTCATCGTGGCAAATTTGACGGCTAACCAGGCCAACGGTGTCATGACGCCTGGCATGGTTTCGGCAGTCGCAAGCGTCGCAAAGAGCCAAATCGTCACTGGTATCGTCGGTTCTTTCCAAAGTGCGGCTTGGCCTTTCGCCGCCGCGGCTTTGATCCAGAGCGTTCGGGAAAAGTCGTCAATCTAAGGAATGGTGATCCTGCACTGGGTCCCTCTGTCGTCAAATCGGTTTGAGGGATCCAATTTGCGGGGGCGATAAGCGATAACGCAACGCTTTTTGGTACCGTCATACGCAGATTCGAATCCTGCCGCTTGTCGGGGCAAAAATTGCCTTCGGGAGGCAGGGGCCGGAGGTTCGAATCCTCTTTCCCCGACCATTCGCATCGCCTTGTAATCGCCTCCGAAAGGAGGCCCACAGCGCCCGCCGCCGGATTTCTTATTCCGGTGTCAGTCCGGTGACGCTTGCCCTTTACCCTGTTTTGCTCCTGTTATGTTCGCTCGAGCAGGTAGCGGGTGGTGATGGATGGCGAATGAGGGTGTTGAGGAGTCTCGAACAAGCCGCTGGATCGCGCGATGGACGGGATACGGCATAGCTGCAGCGATTTTGGCATACTTCTCGGCGGGAGAGATGGCGGCGGCTGATCCGATCCCGCTCGCCAGTGCGGGCCTGTTCCTATCGATTGCGGTGATCATTGATCACCATGCAAACTCGACCGAGCCAAGTCGCTGGACCATCGTCATGATGGTCGCATCCATATTACTGTTCTGCGCTGGCGCTGGGACGATCAACTATGCGGCGCGTCATGCCGAACAATCGATCCGCGCTAACCAGGCTCGTTGCCTCGCGATCCAGCAGGATATGCTTTCCGCGCACCCGCGCCGTTCTGACGGCCCCGACCTTTTCCAGGCTTTAGGATGCCAGCCACGTGGCGAGGGGGGAGTCGCAGCCCCTCCAACCGCCATGGAAAAGCGTGCTGGCCATGCGCTCCCTTGGGGAGGATATCCGCCCCCGCGGTGACCATGGCCGCTCGATTAACAGTCGAGCGCTCACCGTGCCTCAATGCGCAACCACGCTTGGCGGAAATCGCCCCACGCGATAGAAGCGGCGGGAACCAATTTAGTGTATTGCACAACTAAAACGGCTGTGCGACAGGGTAGGGCGATGATGACGACCAGCAACGATTCCTCGAATTTCGACGCGATGCGCCACGCGATTGTGGCCAGCCAGCTGCGCACCACGGCGGTCAGCGACCAGCGGGTCGTCGCCGCGATGGCGCGTGTCCCGCGTGAGGCGTTCGTGCCAGAGGCGCTGCGCCCCGTGGCTTATCGCGACGGTACGCTGGATCTGGGCCAGGGCCGGGCGGTGAACCTGCCGATGGCGACCGGCCGCCTGCTGACCGAGGCGTATCTGGAGGCGGGCGACCGTGTGCTGCTGATCGGCGCGGCGACCGGCTATACCGCCGCGCTGCTCGCCGGGATCGTGACCCAGGTGATCGCGGTCGAGGAAAATGCCGATCTGGTCGCCGCCGCGCGCACCGCGCTGGCCGGTGAAACCAAGGTCGAGGTCGTGCAGGGCGCGCTGAACGCCGGGCACCCCGCTGCGGCCCCCTATGACGTGCTGGTCATCGACGGCGCCGTCGAGGAACTGCCGACCGCGCTGGTCGAGCAGGCCAAGATCGGCGGCCGGATCGTCACGGGTCTGGTTGAGAACGGCGTCACCCGTCTGGCGAGCGGTCGCCGGACCGAGGGCGGCCATGCCGTCCGCGCCTTTGCCGACGCCGAATGCACCATCCTGCCGGGCTTTGCCCGTCCTCGCGCCTTCCAATTCTGAGGGACTATGCGCCTGCACCTGACTTCCTCCCTGACCTCCGGCGTTCTGATCGGTTCGGCCCTGTTGCTGGCCGGATCGGCTTCGGCGGAGACGTTGCGCGAGGCGATGGTGCGGGCGTATCAGAGCAATCCGACGATCACCGGACAGCGCGCCGCCCAGCGTGCGACCGATGAGAATGTGCCGATCGCACGGTCCAGCGGCCTGCCGTCGCTGCAATCCAACGCGCAGATCATCGACAATATCGTCGTCGCCAACAACAACTTCCTGAACCCCGAACGCGTCGGCTCGGGCCAGGTACAATTGTCGGTGCCGCTGTATCAGGGCGGGGCGGTCAAGAATGCGGTGCGCGCGGCCGAGACGCGGGTCGATGCGGGCCGGGCGCAGCTGCGCGGGGTGGAGGCGAACCTCTTCACCAATGTCGTCGCGGCGTACATGAACGTCATCCGCGACGAGGCGATCGTCAATCTCAATACCCGCAACGTCAATGTGCTGGACACCAATTTGCGCGCTTCGCGCGACCGGTTCCAGGTGGGCGACCTGACC
>CAJYHD010000170.1 GCA_913773715.1 uncultured Sphingobium sp. | reverse complement strand
GGCGCTCGTATCCGACCTGCGCCTGGCCGGCGTGCTGGCGACCGACGAGAAGCCCGCAACGGTGGTGCGGCGATACCTGCCCTGGATGTGGGCGGCGCTGATCGTGCTGCTGTCCACGGGCATCGTGATGCTGCTGGCCGAACCGGGGCGTACGCTCACCAACACCGTGTTCTGGAGCAAGATGGCGCTGGTGCTGGTAGCCTTCGCGCTGACCCTGTTCTTCCGCAAGCCGCTGCTCGATCCGAGCTTCAGCATGGAACATGCGAACTGGGCGTCGCTGGTGAAGCCTGCGGCCTGGATATCGCTGGCGGTGTGGATCGCCGTGATCTTCTGCGGTCGCTGGATCGCCTACACCTGACGCCTACGCCCGTCCGACAACCATAGACCTATAAAGGGGGCCGCCATGTCCTTGGATGACTTTTTCCAGACGCTTTACGATTCCTCGTTCGCCGCCACCATTCGCGAAAATACCAGCGCGTTTCCTTGGATCGAATCCTTTCATGTGCTGGCGATCACGCTGGTGTTCGGCACGATCGCCATCGTCGATCTGCGGCTGCTGGGCTATGCGTCGCACCGGCGCGGCGCGCGAAAGCTGATCGCCGAACTGCTGCCCTACACCTGGGTCGCGTTCGCCATAGCGGTCATCACCGGCGCGCTGCTCTTCACGTCGAACGCCGTCGCCTACGCCCATAATGCGCAGTTTCAATGGAAGATGATCGCGATCGTCGCAGCTGGCCTCAACATGGCGGTGTTCCACATGACCGCGCACCGCCGCATCGTCGAGTGGGACGACAATCTGCCGCCGCCGCTGGCCGCACGGGTCGCTGGCGCATCCTCGCTCGTGTTGTGGACGCTGGTCATCTTCTTCGGTCGCTGGATCGGCTTCACTCTCTCAATCTTCTGATATCCTCCAAGCAACGGACGACCATCATGCCCCTCCCCCGCGTCGATCGCCGCCTGCCCCTTCTGGCCCTGCTCATCATTGTCGCGGGATGCGGCGGCAAGACCGAAAGCAACGCCTCCGCCAATCGCAGCGAGCCAGTCCAAACGGCAGCGGCCACGCCGTTCCGTCCCACGGCGACCATCCGGGAATTGATGGATTCGACCGTCGATCCGTCCGCTGACGGCGTCTGGGATTCGGTCAGCACGATCGTCGATGAAAAGGGCACGACACACAACGAGCCGCGCACGGACGAGGAATGGCACGCGGTGCGCCGCCACGCGATGACGCTGGTCGAATCGATGAATCTGCTCATGATGGAAGGCCGCCACGCCGCACCCAAGGGGACGAAGGCGGGTCTGGGCGAATTGGCACCCGAGGAGATCGACCGCCGCATCGCCGCCAACCGGGATGAGTTCAACAGCTTTGCGCAGGCCGTGCATGACGAAGGCATCAAGGCCATCGCCGCGATCGATGCCAAGAACCCGACCGAGCTATCGCGTGTCGGTGGCAATCTCGACGAACGATGCGAGTCCTGCCATGTGACCTTCTGGTATCCCGACTCTGCCCGCCCCACGAGCTAGGCGGGGCTGGCCGGTCAATCGGCCCGCCGGGAAAAGCGCCCCGGCGACATCCCGGTCCAGTCCTTGAACGCGCGGGAAAAGGTCGCTGTGTCAGAATAGCCCAGCTGTTCGGCCGCGACCGACAGAGGAATGTCCGCATCCGCCAGGATAATCCGTGCCCGCGCCTGTCGCGCATTCTGAAGCAGGGTGCGGAACGAAGTGCCTTCATCCATCAACCGCCGTCGGAACGAGCGGCCCGACAGGTTGAGTTCGGCGGCGATCGAATCGCAATCGACATGCGTCCGGCCCAGGCGGCGCAAGATGACGTCCTCCACCTCCTCGACAAAGCTCTTGGCCGCTTCCCGGTCCGGTTCGATGAGGTCGAGGAGATGCGCCTCCAATATCGCCTTGAGCTTGCTGTCCTCCAGCGGCGTCGCGCTGACGAAGGGACGGTCCAGATCCTCGTTCAGCATGACCAGCCTGTTGGCGACCTGATTGCCTGCGATGCGGGCGCGGAAGAAGTCCACCAGCCGCGCCTCTCGCCCCGCGATCGAATGTTCGAAATGCACCTCGGCGGGGTACCATTTGTTAGATGTCAGCTGGCGGATCAGCATCACGAAGCTGCTCAGCGCAAATTCCGCATCCTGCCGCCGCGGCCAGATGCGGCTTTCCTCGATGCGGTAGCTGTAGGTGGTGTGTTCGGGATCGACCTCCACATCCAGGATGGTGCGCGTCTGCCAGCGGCTCTGGAACAGAGCGAGAGATGCCAGCGCGGATCGCAGCGTCCCCGACGCCCGCAACAAAGCGTGAAATGGCCCGAGTTCGGTCAGGCCGAACCGCGAGCCCATTTCCAGACCCAGATATGGCCGGTCGAGCTTCTCCGCCGTCTGCTCCAGCAGTGCGATATAGCGATGCAGCGGCGCGCGCTCATAGGGAGAGGCGAGTTGCGAGCGAAAAAAGCCATGGTCGCGCAGCAACGTATCGACGCGCGGATCGGTATCGGGAAGGACGTTCAGATAGGCCGTCAGGAACAGCTGACGGATCGTCGCCTGCTTGCCGCTCCCCGAAATTTCCGGCTCTGCACGAACCGCCCTGTCGTCCATCTGGACCTCACCTTTGGCACTGGCCGACTTTGCAAAAGCCGGTTCCAGCAATGCAATTTATTGTTTTTGCCCCGTCGAGGAAACCCGTTCTCGCAACTGGCTCGATCCCGACCCCGCCAAGGGTCTCGGTCTGGGACAGACCGGCGCCGTAGGATTGGGGGGATAGTCTTGAGCTACCGCATCATGCCGTCGGCTGCAACATGGCAGGTGGGGCGCAACGCCCGCATCGGCGATTAAAATCCATGGAACGTGCGAACGGACTGCCCATCATGACGCTGAATGATACCGCCACGCTCGACGCGCCTGTCGCATCGACGCGGATCGATTTTCTCTATCTCTCCGAACCCGACATGATCCGCGCGGGCGTGACCGACATGGCCGCCTGCGTCGATGCGATGGAGGAGATGTTCGCGCTGCTCTATCGGGGCGATTACCGCATGGCGGGCGCGAACAACAATTCGCACGGCGCGATCGTCATGTTCCCCGACGAATCCCCCTTCCCCGACATGCCGCGTTCGACCGTCGATCGCCGCTTCATGGCGATGCCAGCCTATCTGGGCGGCAGTTTCCGCACGGCGGGCATGAAATGGTACGGCTCCAATATCGAAAATCGGGACAAGGGGCTGCCCCGATCGATCCTGACATTCGTGCTGAACGATGCCGACACCGGCGCACCGCTGGCGTTCATGTCCGCCAATCTGCTGTCGGCCTATCGTACCGGCGCAGTGCCGGGCGTCGGGGCGCGGCATCTGGCGCGCAAGGACAGCAAGGTCGTGGGCATCCTAGGACCTGGCGTGATGGCGCGTACGTCACTGTCGGCCTTCATGGCGACCTGCCCCAAGATCGAGACCGTCAAGATCATGGGTCGGGGCAAGACCAACCTCGTCGCCTTCACCGCATGGGTCGCGGAAACCTTCCCGCAATTGACGGTCGAGGTCGTCCACAGCACCGAAGCAGTGGTGCGCGACTCGGACATCGTGTCCTTCTGCGCGTCGGTGGCGACGGGCGACCCGTCCATCTATCCCACCGTTCGCCGCGAATGGGTGAAGCCGGGCGCGTTTCTCGCAATGCCCGCCCCCTGCAATGCGG
>CAJYHD010000169.1 GCA_913773715.1 uncultured Sphingobium sp. | reverse complement strand
CCCGTCGGCGCGGGCCTTGTCGTACAGATGCTGCATGTAGCGGCTCTGGGCGGGGGTGGTCAGCGCCAGTTCGTTCTCGATCTGGTGCAGGATGATGCTGCCCTTATGACCCTTGCCGTCGCCGTTGATCTGGTGGCGGGCGATGATCGGATTGATCTGGCTCAGCCATTCGTCGGCGGCCTTCAGATAGGCCGGGTCGTCGGTGCGGGCGCGCCCGCGCTGGTTCACCAGCCAGCCGGGATAGCCGCCGCGCGACAGTTCCGCGTTCACATATGGCCCGGCGCGGGTGATGACGTAGAGCCCTTCCTCCTCAGCCATGGTGAGCAGCCGGTCGATGTCGCGAATGCCGGAAAAGTCGTACACGCCCTCTTTCGGGCTGTGATAGCCCCAGTCGAAATAGAGCGCGACGGTGTTGAACCCGCTCGCCTTCATCTTCTGGAGGATGTCGCGCCACAGGTCGGGAGAGGGCAGACGAAACGGATGGAATTCGCCGCCCCACACGACCAGTCGTTTGCCGTCCACCATCAGCGAGCGCCCGTCATAGGACACGCGGCCGAAGGTCTTGACTGGCGCAGACAGGTTGGCGGTCGGCTTCGCCTCCTGCGCGACAGCGGGCAGGGCGAGCGCGCTCGACAGCACGAGGGCGGCGATGAGAGAACGCATCAGGCTGCGCTCAATCCATGTGGAACAGCAGGGGGAGCGGCCATTCCTTGGGCCGGTTACCCGGCTCGACCTCCATCAGCGGTGCCATATGATCCCACCAGCGCTTCATGACCAGATGGTCGGGCAGCGCGTCACGCATGTTGACTTCGGCCAGCTTCAGCACCGCGAACAGACTGAGCGTCTCCTCGTCGAGGAAGATCGAATAATCGGAGATGCCCGATTCGGTCAGCAGTGCGGACAGTTCCGGCCAGATTTCATCATGACGGCGGCGATATTCCTCGACCACGCCGGGCTTCAGCTGCATCTTGAAGGCGTGGATGGACAAAGCAGCTTCCCCTCATGAACCATATTATGGAACCTTAAACCGATATTTGGGTAACATCGTCCCACATATTCGTCAACGCCACATTGTCGTTCAACGCCAGAGCGGCGTGTCTTTTACGCTCACCCTGTCCACGTCAGTGAATCGGAAGGGCGGTCGCGCATCGGGCGTCATCGTCTCGGCAGTGAGGCGATCGATCGTCAATCCAGCGACATGGCGCGCCCATAAGCCCCAGGCGGGCAGCACCCCGAACATGCTTGGCTCGGGATAGGCGTCCGCCAGCTCCGCTGGACCCTGCGCTTCATCGGCCTGCGTTCCGCCGCCGCGATACACGAGATGGATGTCGCGCAGCGCAACATTGCGCACCGGATGCCTCGGCAGCCCCGCGATCGCCGCCGGGAAGCGATGGTCGATGCCGCGCGCGTCGATCTCGCTGAGGTCGATTCCGTCGATCGACCCCACACCGGTCCCATCCGGTCCGCGCCGCCGATCGCCCAGCCGCAGGAAGATGGGAGCCGTCGTCACGTCGCGCATCGTCAGCCGCCGGGCGACGACCTGCTCCATCGCGCCGCCGTCCACCGTCTCCAGCGCCAGCCCCCGGCATCGGGTGAAGCGGCAATCCTCGATCCGCACATTGCGATAGCCGCCATTGCTTTCGGTGCCGAGCTTGATCCGTCCGGTCACCCGGTCGCGGTCGGGCGCGACCTGCTGCGTCGTGCGCTTCGTGCCATCGACCAGCGACCCCATATCATATCCCGACACGTCGCAGTCGCGGATCAGGATATTCTCCGCCGCCACCGCCCGGCCCAGTGCGAAGCTGCTCTTGACCACGATTGCGTCGTCATTGGGAGAATTGACGCGGCAGCGTTCCACCACTACGTCGCGCACGCAATCGAGGTCGATTCCGTCGCGATCGGTGTCGATCGTCAGACCGTCGATCCGCAATCCCTGCGTGCCCGTCGCCAGCACCGCGAAATGCCCGCCCTTGAGGATGGTGAAGCCGGACAAGCGGATGTCGCGCCCGTTCTTGAACGCGATCGCCTTGTTGCCCAAGCCCCGCATCGCGGCGGCGTCCGGCTCAAGCTTGCTGATCTGCGCTGCGCTCATGCCCCGCATGGAGAGTGGGCGCTCGCCCGCCTGTTTCTTCCAGCGCGCGCCAGGTCCGTCACGGGTGAGGCCAAGTCCATGGATCAAGCCCGGCCCGGTGATCGCCACCTGTTCGACGTCGTCGCCCCAGATCAGGCTGTTGCGCCAGTGGCTGTGGCCGAAATCCTGGTAGAGTGGCTCGACGCCCTCTTCGGGCAGGTCGTAGCGCCCGCCATGCCGCGCCGGGTCTGCCGCCTCGATCACCGCGCCCTTTGCGAGCATCAATGTGACGCGGCTCTTCAGCCGGATCGAGAAGCAGAGATAACGCCCGCGCGGCGCCAGCACCGTGCCGCCGCCCGCCGCCGATGCCGCCGTGATGGCGGCGTTGATCGCGTCGCTATCGATGCTGCGTCCGTCCCCGCGCGCGCCATGATCGCGAATGTCGATCATCCGCGCGGCATGGGCGGGGAAGGGCAGCGCCAATCCTGCGATCAATCCCATCGCCACCTCTCGCCGCGCCAGTTCCATGTCAGTTCCCCGCCGGGCGCTGGCTGTCGTGGATCAGGCTGGGCACGATCGCGACCTGCGCCGCACTTGGCGGATGGGCCGGATCGAAACGCTCTGCCACGACATGGCCTGCAAGCTCCGGTACCCCGCTCCGCATCCGTTCCGCCACCGCGCTCGCCAGCAGCCAAGCGCCATAATTGTTGTGATGGGTCTTGTCCGCACCGCCGTCGTTGAAGGCGGTCGGGCTGACCTGCGGCCCCAGCGCTTCGTAGATTGCCCTGCTATCCGCATTGAGGTCGATGAGCGGCACTTTCTCCTCCGCCGCGACCCGCCGCATGGCGTCGGCATAGGCGGTGAGCGTGCCGCTGATCTTGCCCGCCGCATCGAAATTGCGCCGCTCGGGCGATGTCACCATTACCGGATGCCCGCCCCGCCGCCGCGCCTCGGCGATATAGATGCGCAGATAGGCGGGATAGGTCACGACCGGATCTACATAGGTCTGAGGCCATTGTTCCTTCTGGTCATTGTGCCCGAACTGGATGAACAGCCAGTCGCCCGGCTTCATCCCCGACAGCAGCTTGTCGAAGCGCAGGTCGGTGAGGAACGACTTCATCGTCGCGCCGGATTTCGCATGATTGGCGACAACGATCCTGTCGTCGAGCATCGCGGGCAGCATCTGGCCCCAGCTTGCCGCCGGTTCGGCGTGCTGGTCGGTGACGGTCGAATCACCCGCCAGAAAAATGGTCGGCGCCTCGACCGGCGCGACCGTGATCGAGCGCACGGTGGGCTTGCCCAGAAACTCCAGTGTTAGCTTGTCGTCCCAAGTCCTCTCGGCCAGATCGCCTGCCGTCAGCCGCACCGCCTTGCCGCCCGGCGCATTGGTGGGCGGGGGCGGCAAGGCGGGCGTGCGGACGTTGACGAGGAAGCTGCGCGTCACGAACTGCCCCTTACGCGTCGCGACGTTGCGCAGCATCAGCCGCCGCGCCTCCGCCTTGACGGTGGTTTCACCCGCCGTCGCCTTGTCGCCCAGGGACAGGGTGACGCGATAATCGCCCTCCGGCAGCTTCAGCGAATAGGCAAAGCCGTCGTCACGCGCGCCTGGCTCGACTCCGTGGCCGTCCGCATCGAAAACATGGCTTCGCTCCGGCGATCCGGGCAAAAGATTATAACTCTGTGCGGTGAGCGTCAACATCAGAGCTAAGGCGACACTGCTGGACATGATGGCGATCCGAAAAGCGAGGAAAAGTGGGAGGCGCGTCAAGCCGCGCGCCTCCCAAAGATGCACCACCTGTGCAGGGGTGGTGAAACGATCCCGTTAAATAGATTTTCGATCCATATATCGGGACAATAAAACGGTCAACGCCGTCATTAAGTCCCATAATGTGAAACAAAAAATCACATGATGATTTATGTAGCTTTTGTCCGACAAGGGCGCTATCATGATCATCAAGTTCACATAGTGGGACTGTCTTGGCGCATCAGGGGGCGCCGCTCTAGGGGAGGATATATGTTGTTCACGCATGCGCGTTCCACCTTCGCCCGCCGCAGTTCGGCGATTGCAATTGCATCCACGCTGATTGTCGCAGCACCTGCCGTGGCGCAGGAACAGGCCTCAGCGCCGCAGGCTGCGGCTGATCAGGGTGCCGCCGACATCGTCGTCACTGGCTTCCGCGCCTCACTCAACAGCGCGCTGGGCCTGAAGCGACAGGAAGCCGCCGCGATCGACTCGATCGTCGCCGAAGACATCGGCAAGTTCCCGGACTCCAATCTTGCCGAATCGATGCAGCGCATCCCCGGCGTTGCGCTGGCCCGAGGCGACGGTGGCGAAGGCCGCAACATCTCGGTTCGCGGCCTTGGCGCAGGCTTCACCCGTGTTCGCATCAACGGCATGGAAGGCACCTCGCAGACCGGCTCGTCCGACATCTACGGCGCGGGCAACAATGGCCGCAGCTTCGACTTCAACGTCTTCCCGACCGAAATCTTTTCCGCGCTGTCCGTGCGCAAGACGCCGTCCGCCGATGTCGAGGAAGGCTCGCTCGGCGCGACGGTCGATCTCTCCGCACCCAAGCCGTTCGATCAGAAGGACGACTTCGTCCTGTCGATGACGGCGCGCGGCGTTTACAACGAGCTGTCCAAGCAGGTCGATCCCCGCGCCTCGCTGCTCGTTTCCAAGCAGTTCGGCGACAGCGGCTTCGGTATCCTGGGATCGATCGCCTACCAGAAGCGGCATTTGCGTGAGGTTGGGTATTCCGCTGTCGATATTCTGTCGGCCAACACCAATGGCGGTTTCTGCTCCCCGGTTGGCTATACTCCAGCCAACACTGCCGGTCAGAATGCCACGCAGCTCGCCTCTCGTGGCGTGACTGCCGCCAATTGCTCGACCGGCAATCCTCGCACCAGCACTACCGCCGCGTATCAAGCTATTCAGGATCTGCGTCGTCCTGATCTGGCAGGTATTGCAGGAAGCGGCGCTTTTCTGCCGCGCCTGCCTCGTTACCTTAACAGCGAGCAAAATCAGGAGCGGATTGGCGGCTCGTTGACGCTACAGTTCAAGCCGGACGATGCGACCGACATCTCGGTCGATTTCCTCTATTCCCGCTTCGATGTCACACGCCGCGACAATTACATCGCCGCCGTCTCGTTCGCTCGCAACGCGTCGAACCTTGGTCAGCCGATGACCTCCGTACGAGACATTCAGTTCGACGACAATGGCTCGCTCGTTTACGGCCAGTTCGACGGCGTCGATGTCCGTTCCGAAGGATTGGTTGACCATTTCGTTTCGACGTTCAAGCAGGCGAATATCAATTTCAAGCGTCAGCTCAGCGACAATCTGGAAGTCACGGGCCTTGTCGGCTTCAACCGTTCGATCTGGGATGGAAAGAAGCGCCTTCAGACCTTCATGGATGCGATCGACACCGACAATTTTACGATAGACTTCCGTAAAGGCGGTACCACTCCGGTTCTCGGCTTCGGCTTCGATGTCGCCGATCCCAGCAACTTCAATTACGCACCGACGCTGTCGAACGGTACCGTGCTGGGCGGGTTCAGCTTCCAGGGCAAGCCCTCGAAGAACACGACCGATAACATGACGGGCGAACTGAACCTCAAATGGACGGTAAACGACGCTTTGTCATTCCGCGTCGGCGGACAATATCGTCGCAGCGATTTCCTTTCGACTTTCCTGCGACCCTACACGGCGGATACCGTGGTGCGCGCGTTGCCCGCTGGCACATCGCTTGCCAGCATCACAACCAATATCACTGGTGTGGACAAACTGTGGGGTAACGGGGCGCCGTCCAGCTGGGCTGCGATTGATCCGAACAAATGGGCTGAAACATTCGACTTCGACTCCGTCCGCTATTGCGGCGTGGAATGCGGTGCCGGTCGCAGCCGTGTGCTGGAGGAAGTCTCCAGCGGCTATGCGATGGCGAATTTCGATCTGGAAGATGCCTTTGGTATTCCAGTTCGCGGCGATGCGGGTGTCCGCTACGTCAAGACCGACATGGTAGGTTCGGGCTACATCAACATCGCCAGCGCAACCTCGCCGACGGGCCTTGCCGGGCAATATAAGGCGGTTCGCAATAGCTATGATGATTGGCTGCCATCCGCCAACATCGTGATCGAACCTGTTCGCAACCTGCTCGTCCGTCTTTCCGGTGCGAAGGTACTTTCGCGACCGGAACTTGGCCTTCTGACGCCTACCGTCACGATCAATCCCACGACCCGCGTCGGCAGCATCAGCAATCCGCTGCTCGATCCGATCCGGGCCAACACCTTCGATGCAGCGATCGAATGGTATTTCCGTCCCGGATCGTTGCTTTCCGCTGCGTTCTTTTACAAGGATATCAAGACCTACATCCAGAATGTAAACAGCCAGATCAATTTCAACGAGCTTGGCTTGCCTGATGCGTTACTAATCGGCGGCACGGCGGTCCCGGCCGATCCTTTCACCATCTCGCAGCCCTTCAATACAAGTGGCGGTCCGTTGAAGGGTATCGAACTGAATGCGCAGATTCCCTTTACCTTCTTTAGCGGGTTCCTGAGCAATTTCGGTGTTCTGGCGAACTACACGCACGTAACCTCGAAGATCAATTACATCCTTGCCAGCGCCGGTGGCGTGCCGACTGTCACCACGACGGCAGACCTCGTCGGTCTTTCGAAAAACACGGCGTCCGGCACGCTCTATTATGAAGACGACAAGTTCTCGATCCGCACGACGGGCAACTTCCGCGACAAGTTCATTCGCGGCATCCCCGCCTCACCGGGCAGCGATCTTCAGGGCAATGCCAAGACCTTCTTCATGGATGCGTCGGCCAGCTACAACATCACCGATCGCCTGAAGGTCATTCTGGAGGCCACCAACCTCACCGACGAGCAGAACCGCCTCTATATCGACAGCACCCGTCAGGACACGCTGTTCGAAACGCGGATCGGCCGGACCTTCACGTTTGGCGTGACCTACCGGATGTAAGTCCTAATCTCTCCCCCAACTGGACAGGGCGCGGCCATCATATGGTTCGCGCCCTTTTTCTTGGGTTGGCGTCAAGCTGTCCTATCGCGGTGCTTCGATCTACATATGGCGGGCGAAATGAGCGGGACATGTAGGAAATATCATTTCCTACTTGCGCCACGAAATGTCTCGATTTGCGGGAAATGTGTGAAGTGAAGCGCTACTTCCGCGGGCCGGCATAGC
>CAJYHD010000168.1 GCA_913773715.1 uncultured Sphingobium sp. | reverse complement strand
AAGGCATTAACGGCATTAACCGTCTGATAACCACGCTAGCGTAGATATTCCCGTATCGAAGAGCCGGAAAGTGCGGGGGCACGGACCGGCAAAATTTGGGGAATGCTTGCCATGTCGTCGCTGGACGTCAGTCGTGGAGTTAGTGCGCTCGTACCGGGCCTTCAGCCCTGGCTGGAAAACGCCCTGTTCGCCGTGCGTATCGTGGATGCCGCCAGCCCCCGTGGGCAGAAGGACGAGCGCCGCGTGCTGCTGGTGACGGAGATCGGTCACGCAACGCATCGCGACATCCTCATCAACCTGATCGACGGCGCGTCTTCGCTGATCGCCGCCGCCAACGGCTTGCCCGCCCGCGTCGCCTTTGCGCTCGAAGATATGGGCTTTGCCTTCGCCCTCATCGCCGAACTCGCCCGCCCCGCCAACGTCCCGGCTGTCGGTGACGCGGCTAGCGTACGCCTCATGACGCTGGCGGGCCGTGTGGCACGCAGCGATGCGACCGTGCTGATACAGGGCGACACCGGCACCGGCAAGGAAGGCATGGCGCGCTTCCTCCACACGCAGTCGGGCCGGATCGCCCACGACTTCATCGCCGTCAACTGCGCGGCGCTGCCTGAAACCATGATGGAAGCGATGCTGTTCGGCCACAAGAAGGGCAGCTTCACCGGCGCGGCCCAGTCGTCGGACGGCCTGTTCCTGGCGGCGGACGGCGGCACGCTGTTCCTTGACGAGATTGCCGAACTGCCGCTCGCGCTTCAGGCCAAGCTGCTCCGCGCATTGCAGGAAGGCGAAGTGCTGCCCGTCGGCGCGACTCATCCGGTTCCGGTCAACGTCCGCGTCATCGCGGCCTGTAACCGCAACCTCGCCGGAGAAGTCGCCGCTGGCCGCTTCCGTGAAGACCTTTACTGGCGCCTCAACGTCATGCCGCTGGAATTGCGCCCGCTGGGCGAGCGCCGTGGCGACGTGACCGCGATCACCGCGTCGCTGCTGCTGCGCCATCAGGACGGCGGCAAGGATGGTTTCGTGTGGCCGACCGCCGCCGCGATCGAGAAGCTCGGCACCCATGCCTGGCCCGGCAACGCCCGTGAGCTGGGCAACGTCCTTCAGCGCGCGCTGGTGCTGCGTGACGGTGAGCGGATCGATGCTGCCGACCTGCACATGAACTTCGCGCCGCAACCGATCCGTGCGCTGACCCCGGTCGCCGAAGCTCCCGCCGAGCCGGTCCGCCTGCGCGACGTCGCTCGCCAGTCCAAGCTGGACGCCATCCGCACCGCCCTGCGCGAGACGGACGGGCACCGCGCCGCCGCCGCGCGCAAGCTCGGCATTTCCGAACGTACGCTGCGCTATCGCCTTGCCGAGATGCGCGAGCTGGCCGCCGCCTGAAGGGAGTTTAGAGCATGAGCAGCATCTCCCCCACCGACAGCGTGATGGCGATCCGCAACGCCATCCTGCAAAAGAATGCGGCGCTGCGCGACATTTCGCAGGCTGGCCCGGCTGGCGGCGCATCGCCGCTCGACGGCGCGCAGCAGAGCGCGAAGCCCGGTGCCTTCACCGACGCGCTCAACAGCGCGCTGAGCCAGGTCAACGGCCTTCAGAACCAGGCGGGTGAAGCCGCCGCCGCCTTCGAACGGGGCGAGACCACGGACATCGCCGCCGTAATGCTCGCCAAGCAGCAGGCGTCGGTCAGCTTCGAAGCCACCCTGCAAGTCCGCAACAAACTTCTGTCCGCCTACAAGGACATCATGAGCATGCCGGTATAATATCATGAGCGAGAACGCACTCACCCCCACCGTCGGCGCAGCAGCGCCTGCCCTGACCCCGGCTCCTGCCGCTGCCTTTGGCGGCGCGAAGGGCATGGACGCCATGAAGGCGCGTGTCACCGGCTTCATCAAGCAGCCTGCGGTGGCGAAAAGCCTGCCGCTGATCGGCCTGATGGGCGTCGTCGCGACCGCCGGCGCTGCCTGGCTCGCCCTGCGCGAACCGCCGCAGCGCGACCTGTTCCGTGCCCTCCCCGATGCCGACAAGTCGGCGGTGGCGCAGGTGCTGGATCAGAACGGCATCCATTATGGCTTCGACAATTCGGGCGGCATGACCGTTGCGGACGACGATTATTTCAAGGCGAAGATGATGCTCGCCGCGCAGGGCCTGCCCAAGAGCGCGCCCGACGGCAACAGCATGATCGACAGCCTGCCGATGGGCGCGAGCCGCGCGGTCGAGGGCGAAAAGCTGCGCTCGGCCCGCGAAATGGACCTTGCCCGCACGATCGAGGCGATCGACAGCGTCGAAACCGCCAAGGTCCACCTCGCCGTCGAAGCGCCCAGCGTCTTCCTGCGCGACCGGACCAAGCCGTCCGCTTCCATCATGCTGCGTCTCGCACAGGGCCGCACCCTGACCGATGCGCAGGTGAGCGCGATCGTGCATCTGGTCGCGTCCTCGGTGCCGGAACTCAATCCCGACGACATCTCGCTGGTCGATCAGAATGGCCGCCTGCTGTCCGACAATGACGGTAACTCTGCCGACGACCGCCAGCTCGGCATCCAGACCAAGATGGAGGATCGCTATCGCCAGTCGGTGATCGCGCTGCTGACGCCGATTTTGGGTCAGGGTAATTTCTCGACCGAGGTGCATGCCGAACTCAACTTCGCCGAGCGTCAGGCGACGCGCGAAACCTATCCGCAGGACGAAGCGCGCCTGCGCACCGAGCAGGGCACCTGGGCATCCGATCCGCGTGGTCAGGGCGCAGGCGAAGCGAGCGGCGTTCCCGGCGCGCTCAGCAACCAGGCGCCGGTCAACCCGACCGTGACGCAGACCAACCCCAATGGTCAGGCCGTGCAGCAGGGGCAGACCGCCGCCGCGCAGCAGCCCGGCACGCCGCCCAACCCGCTGATGAAAACGGAAGAAACCTTCAACCGCAGCTTCGAGTTGGGCCGTGAAGTCTCGGTCACGAAGGACGCGATCGGCACCGTCAAGCGCCTGTCGGTCGCGGTCGCGCTCGACAATGGTGCCGACGGCAAGCCCCGCTCGGCGCAGGAAATTGCGGCGCTTGAAGCACTGGTGAAGGGTGCGGTCGGCTTCGACCAGGCGCGCGGAGACGTAGTCGCGCTGTCCTCGCGCAGCTTCCTCAAGACCGAGGATCCCAAGGCGCCCTGGTATGAAGCCGACTGGATGGCGCCGCTGGTGCGCAACGTGTCGGCGCTGCTGGTCGCGCTGCTCGTCATCTTCGGCATCGGTCGCCCGCTGCTGAAGCGCCGCGCAGCCGCGCAGGAAGCCGCCGCCGCCGACAAGGCTGAGCAGAACCAGACGATCGGCCGTGAAATCTCCTCGGCGCTCGCCAGCCGCGCCGCCGATCCTGCCAACCCCTCGGCGGCGGTGACGCTCGACATGATCTCGTCCACTTATGACTATGCGCAGCGCGCCGACCTCATTCGCAACTTCGTGAAGCAGGATCCCGATCGTGCCGCGCTGGTCGTCCGCGACCTGCTGAAGGAAGGGAAGAAGGAAAATGCCTGAGGTCGTCCCGGGCCGTCCCGAGGCCCTGAAGGGCAGCGCCGCCGCCGCCGTCCTGCTGATGCTGTTCGATGAGGATGAGGCCGCGCAGATCCTCTCGCGCCTCGAACCCGAAGAAGTGCGCCAGCTTGGCTATGCCATGTACGACGTCGCCGATGTCGAGCCGGAGGAAGTGAACGAGGCGCTGGAGCATTTCGTCACCAAGGCAAAGAAGCGCACCACCATCGGCTATGGCGCGACCCGCCACATTCGCGGCGCGATGACCAAGGCTCTGGGCGAGGAACGCGCCGAAACGATCCTGGCGCGCATCACGCCGCCGACGCGCTCGACCCAGCTTGAGATGCTCAAGTGGATGGACGCCAAGGAAGTCGCTGCCCTGATCGAGTCGGAGCATCCGCAGATCATGGCGATCGTCCTCGCCCATCTCGAAGCGCCGGTGGCCGCCGACGTGCTGCAACTGCTGCCATCCGAATATCAGGAAGAGATCGTCTATCGCATCGCCACGCTCGGCCCGGTGTCGAACGAGGCGCTGGAGGACCTGGAAAATCTCCTGCTGCGCGGCCCGGTGTCCAAGCAAGGGGCGGCCTCGCAGCGCGGCGGCACGGTCGAGGCGGCCGCGATCATGAACAACGTCCGCAAGGATAATGAACAGCGGATCATGAAGGCGGTCGCCAAGCGCGACAAGATGATCGCCCAGACGATCGAGGAGGAGATGTTCGTCTTCGACAACCTCATCGACATGGACGACAAGAATATCGGCACGTTGATGCGCACGATCGACAGCAGCGTGCTGGTCGTCGCGCTCAAGGGTACGAACGACATGCTCAAGACCAAGATCTTTGGCAGCATGTCGGCCCGCGCCGCGCAGGCGATCGCCGAC
>CAJYHD010000167.1 GCA_913773715.1 uncultured Sphingobium sp. | reverse complement strand
GGAGCATCAGACATGAACGACCGCAACGCCTTCCTGCAAGGTCAGGGTTCGCCGATCAAGGATGACGCGCCGCCGCCCGAACAGGGATGGCGCGGCGAACGCAGCGCCGATGAGGCGCCCGCTGGCGACCGCCGGCAGCGCACGATCGAAGGCACAGACATCCGCGTGGAGGAAGTCTCCGGCGTTGGCTATGCCGAAGCGACGGGCGAGGGGGACGCTGCTCCGCCTGAAGGCGATGCGCAGCCCGATCCCACGCTTCACACCAGCAGTCCCAAGCGCAGCGGAGATGGCGTCAACGACCTTGCTGACGATAGCGAAAGCCCCGGTGGCGAAAGCGGTGGCGCACCCTATCCCAATCCGCATCATGGCAAGGAAGGCGGCTCGTTCGGCACCTTCATGGGCCATGGCGGGCAAAGCGACATCGCCTATCACGGTTCTGGCCATCTGGGTGAAAAGGACGTGGACGATGGCGATAACCGCAACGGTGTCGCCGAGAATGACTGACGCCGGGTTCCGGCCGTCGATATGTCCTCAAATCTGTAAAATTGCAGGATAAAGCAGGTTAGGGGCGCCGCGCTATGCCGGGAACGGCGCGCCGCCCCGATCCCTTTCCTCCTCAATCGCGAAGGAGGACAGCTATTATGCAAGCCAAGGGACAATCACCCACCGGCCATATCCGGCTGCTGCTGGGCGCGTCCATCATCGCGGCGGGCGCTGCGGTTGCGGCGACGCTCTTCTTCCTCTGGCTGACCGGCGCGCCGATGCGTCCGGCGGTTGTGCTGGTCGCAACCGTCGGCGTCGCCATGACCCTGCTGGTCGCAGGCGGGCTGATGGCGCTCATCTACTACAGCAACGACAGCGGCCATGACCGCAAGGCAGGTGGCGCGCACCCCGGTGACGTCGCCGCAAATGATCGATCGGATGCGGCACCCCGCCACGCCCACTGACCCTACCACTCAAGGAGACTGGTTCCATGTTCATGCACAACAAGCGGCTGCAATATACCGTCCGGGTGTCCGAACCCAATCCGGTGCTGGCATCCTTCCTGCTCGAACAATTTGGCGGGCCGGATGGCGAGCTTGCGGCAGCGATGCGCTATTTCACGCAAGGGCTGGGTGAGGATGATCCGGGCCGCAAGGACATGCTGCTCGACATCGCGACCGAGGAATTGAGCCATCTGGAGGTGATCGGGTCGATCGTCGCCATGCTCAACAAGGGCGCGAAGAGCAACCTGACCGAAGCAACGATGGAAGAAGCCGAGCTTTATCTGTCCCTCAACGCAGGCGGCAACAGCCACACCCAGTCGATCCTCTACGGCGGCGGCCCATCGCTGACCAACAGTTCCGGCGTTCCATGGACCGCCGCCTATGTGGACAGCCGAGGGGACCCAAGTTGCGACCTGCGCTCCAACATCGCGGCGGAAAGCCGGGCGAAGATCGTCTATGAACGGTTGATCAACATCACCGACGATCCGGGCATCAAGGATGCGCTGGGCTTCCTGATGACGCGGGAGGTCGCGCATCAGAAGAGCTTCGAGAAGGCGCTCTATTCGATGGCCGATAATTTTCCTCCGGGCAAGCTGCCGGGGCTGGAACGTTTCGCCAACACATACGTCAACGCCTCGCAAGGGGAGGGCGACGCGACCGGCCCCTGGAATGATGGCGAGCAATGGGATCGGATCGACGATGTCGAAGGCAGCCTGCCCGCAGACGGCGGCGATGGCCAGGCGTCGGTAAAGTTGGGCGATCAGGACATGCGCGACTATGCCGCCATGGTTGGACGCCTGAAGTCTGATCCCAACGCCGATCCAGAAACAGGCAGCGATCTTGGCGGCGGCCCCGGCGCAGGCAAGCTGACCGAGACCGACCTTGGTGGAGCGGCGGACATGGCGGAGGCGAAGGCGATGGCCCGCGCCAAGACGCAAGCGGACGGAGCATCCTGATGGATCGGGACACCATCCGGCATATGTTCATCGTCGGCCTGCGCGACGCGCATGCGGTCGAGCATCAGGCGCTCGGCATCATGGATCGCCAGATCGAGCATCTCGCCCAATATGCCGAAGTGGAAGCGAAGCTGCGCGTCCATCGCGGCGAAACGGAGCGCCAGATCGAACGGCTAGAATCCATTCTCGAAAGCCTCTCCGACAGTCCCTCCGCGATCAAGGATGCGGCTATGAAGATTGCGGGGAGCGTCGCGGCGCTCTCCCACGCCTTATCTCCGGACGAGATCGTCAAGAACAGCCTCGCCAACTTCGCCTTCGAGAATTTCGAGGTGGCGACGTACAAGGCGCTGATCACCATGGCGGAGGCTGGCGGTTTCGATGCTGCCGTGCCACTGCTTCAGGAAAGCCTGAACGAAGAGTTGGCGATGGTGACGTTCCTGGACGAGACGATGCCGATCGTGGTCCGCAAGTTCCTTGCGCTCCGCAGCCAGGGTGAACAGGCGAGCCATTGACGCCGGACCTGTCGCCGGCGCTCGCCGGTTCGCTCGGAAGTCTCGCGGCAGGACTCGCGACGGGTCTTGGCGCTCTTCCGATCCTGGGCGTGGGCCGATCGGCCGAGCGTTATCAGGGCATCATGTTGGGGTTCGCGGCGGGCGTAATGCTCGCCGCGTCCTTTTTCTCGCTCATCATGCCCGCGCTCGATCATCTGGGGGGGCAGGGCGCGCCACGGTGGATCGCTGCGTCGATTGCCGCCTTCGCTCTGTTCCTGGGTGCGGCCCTCGTGATGCTGCTCGATCGGCTGTTGCCCGACGCGACGGCGGGCAATCAGGATGAGACACGACACCGACGGCTGTGGCTGTTCGTACTGGCGATTACGCTGCACAACGCACCGGAGGGATTGGCGGTCGGCGTCAGCTTCGCCGATGGCGCGTTCGCCCATGGCAGCGCTACGGCGCTCGGCATCGGCATTCAGAATATCCCGGAGGGTTTTGCCGTCGCAGGCGCGCTGGCGCTCCGCTTCTCACCGGGCAAGGCATTTCTGGGCGCGCTACTGTCGGGGCTGGTGGAGCCGGTGGCTGGCACGATCGGCGCGCAACTGGTAGCGCACTTCGATCCCTTGCTGCCATGGGCGCTCTGCATCGCGGCGGGCGCGATGATCAGCGTTATCATGAGTCAGATCGTGCCCGACCTTGGCCGCGAGCCGTCCCACCGTTCGCAGCTTGCGCTCATCCTCGGCCTTTGCCTGATGATGATCCTGGATGTCGCGTTGGGGTAAGAAGATGGGGGAGGGACATGATGCCGCTCCCCCGATCTGTCATTCGTCTTCGTCCGCATCCTGCCCGGCGCGTTGCCGTTCCGGACTGCTCGGGCTGCCCGGAGTGGGCGGCGGCAGGTCGTCCGCCCCCTCTGCCGGAGCATCAGGCGACGGATCAGGCCGGTCATTCTCGTTCATGGGGATTTCCTGTCATGTTCTGCATCAGGGCTGCGATCCCGATGGCGTTTCAGTCGCCGTGCCGGGCGATTGCGCGTCCGTGCCGCCCGCATCGCCGGTGCCGGACCCGGCGCCGGTGCCTGTTCCACTCATCGTGCCGTTTTCGCTGCCCGGCTGCATTCCCGAACCGCTCGTGCCGGGAGCGCCCATGCCCGGCATGGCGTTGGACCCGCCCATTTCATTCGTGCTGTTCGCCATGTTCATCTGGTCCATGCCGCCGGTTGCGCTGGCATTCTGCTCCTGCCCCCCTCCGCCGCATGCCGCGACGCTCATCAGCGCAAGTGGAGCAAGATACCGCGAACAGGTGGAAATTCGGATCATGGGCATGGCGCGTCTCCTAAAGTCATAGCCTGCCCACCAACGCACGAGAGGATACGGAGCGACATTACCCAATCCCAACCTGGATTAAGCGCGCATTCGCTTTGCCCTAACCC
>CAJYHD010000166.1 GCA_913773715.1 uncultured Sphingobium sp. | reverse complement strand
CGAGCGCGAGCTTGGCTACTGCGAAAGCCGTGCGCACGCGGAAAAGCGGGCAGCGCGCCTTAGCCGGAGCGTCGAGGCAGTCATCGCCCACCGACGCCTTGCGGACGCATACGATTCAAGAGCGCAACGCCTGCGATGTCGCGTTGAAAATCACCCTTATCCGGCCAAGGAATAATCGTGCATCGTGTCATCGACATTACCGTGCCCTCGAACCGCGGCGAGCAGCTGATCGCCGCGCTGAACCAGCTCGAAGGGGTAGTCGGGCTGACGTGGCAGCACGGCGCTTCGATCAAACCCGTCGGCGACGTGGTGACCGTCCACGCCCTCAATCGTGCAACCGACGATGTGATGCGCGCCGTGGCTACGATCGGCAGCGATACGCCGTTCACGGTCGTAACGGCGGAGGTCGCGAGCATCAGCGACCCCGAAAACCAGAAGCAGATCGACGCCGACGTCGACGAGGCGATATGGGAGGAGCTCGAAACCGGTCTCCGGCATCAGGGACGCCTCACCGCAAATTTCCTGATTCTGATGGCGCTTGGCGGCGTTATCGGCGCCGCCGGAGCGTTCACCGAGCCCGCGATCGCGGCAGTGGCATATGTCGCGTCCGCGATCATCGCTCCCGGATTCGAGCCCCTGGCGAAACTGCCGTTGGGCATCGTGCTGAAACGGGCCGAAGTAGCCCGTGCCGGCATGCTGGCGACGCTCACTGGCTACGCGGTTCTGGCGGCTGCCGCAGGGGCGACATGGCTACTGCTTTCCAACTTCGGCGGCGTCCAATCGTCAGCCTTCCTCGAGGGCGACGTCCTCAAGCATACGATCCATCCTTCGGCGGAGCTGTTGACGATCGCGCTTGCCGGGGCTTTTGCCGGCGTACTCATCCAGGCCTCATACCGCCGAAGCGTGATCGCGGGCGCGCTGGTCGCCATGCGGCTGATCGAAGCAGCGTCGGTGGCGGGCATAGCCCTGGCGATGGGGCGCCTTGATTTGGCGGCCGCCAGCGGGGCGCGATTGGCGGTCGACGCCGGCTTCGTACTGGTCGCGGGTGTGATCGTTTTCGGCCTCAAGCAGCTCATCGTCCACCGTCGCGCGCCGCTGCACTGACGGCTCGCGTGGTCCCGCTCCCTGCACCCGCCTTTATTCGATGAAACGAAACCCCTCACAATGAACGATCATTCCGCCTCCGCAACGCACGATAACCGGGTCTGCATCATCGGCTGCGGGCGGGTCGGGATGGCGAGCGCCTACGCGCTCATCCAGAGCAGCTTCATCCGCGAACTCGTGCTGGTCGGCCGAGACCGCGAAAGGACCGAAGGCGAGGTCATGGACCTCGAACACGCGGTCGCGGTCCCGATGAAGTCTCCCATCAACGTCATCAACGGCAGCTACGCTGACGCCGCATCCAGCTCCGTAGTGGTCATCGCTGCCGGAAAGGCCACAGGCGGCAGCGACACCTCGCGGCTCGATCTCCTCGACGCCAACGCACCGATCGTGCGTGAGATCGTCGGCAAACTCAAGAAGGAGGGGTTCGACGGCGTGATCGTCATGGCAACCAACCCGGTCGACCTGCTCGTCCAGGTCGCGCTCGAGGAATCGGGGCTCCCGACAGGCCAGGTCGTCGGGACGGGGACATTGGTCGATACCGCCAGATTGCGCGGGATGCTCGCCGAAGCATTCGATATCGAGCCGCGCGGGGTCGATGCCTATATCATCGGCGAACATGGGGATTCCGAAGTCGCCGTATGGAGCGGTGCACGCATCGCCGGCGTGCCTCTCCTCCGACACTCGGACAGCGGAGAGGCACGGGACCTTGATCGGATGCTCGAGCGCGTTCGTCGCGCGGCACCCGAGGTCGTTCGTCGCAAGGGGCATACCGAATATGCCATCGGCCTGTGCGTCCAGCGGATCTGCGAAGCCGTACTGCGCAATGAGCACGCGGTTCTCGCGGTCTCCACGGTCCTTGATGGTGAATATGGTCTGACCGACGTGTGCCTCGGCACACCGTGCGTGGTCGGCAAGAACGGGATCGAGCGGATCATCGAGCTCGATCTCGACGAAGAGGAGTGCAAAGCTCTCCACCGCTCCGCTGAGACATTGCGGCGGCTTAACCCTCGATTATCGGCAGGCGCGGCATGACGATCGGGAACGACAAGGCCGGTGCTGGAGCGCGGTCGCCGTTCGCGATCCCGACCGAAGGCTGGCTGGCCGTGCTCCGCCGAACCTGGGAAGAGACCGGCAAGGACAATATCGGCCTCATCGCCGCCGGTATCGCCTTCTATGCATTCGCCGCGATCGTCCCGCTGCTCGGCGCGGTTGTCCTCAGCTACGGTCTCTTCGCCGAGCCCGAGACGGTTCGCAGTAACGTCGAGCACGTGTTCGCCGCAGTGCCGCGCGAGGCGGCCACCATCATCACCGAACAACTCGTGACCGTCGTCGAGACCTCGAAGGGCAAGCAGGGTCTCGGCCTGATCATCGCGATCGCGCTCGCCTTTTATGGCGCCACCAAAGGCGCGTCGGCGATCGTGACAGCGCTCAACGTCGCTTATGGCGAGACCGAGCGGCGCGGGTTCTTCCGCGTCAACCTCCTGTATTTCGCGCTGGTCGCCGGCGGTGTGTTCCTGATCTTCCTGGCGATCGCATCGACAACGCTTCTCGGATTTCTCGAAAGCCTGGTTCCGCGCGCTTCGGACGTTCTTCTCACACTCATCAGGGTCGCAGGTTACGCCCTTCTGGGAGCATTCGTCGTGACGGCTGCCGCGATCCTGTATCGCTTCGGACCGGATCGCCGCAAACCGTCATGGGTCTGGCTATCGCCGGGATCGCTGGCCGCCACAATGCTTTGGCTGGGCGGGACCGCCGGCTTCGGCGTCTATGTGTCGAATTTCGGCAACTATGGCGCGACCTATGGTTCGCTGAGCGCGGTGATTGTGATGCTCACCTGGCTGTGGCTGTCGGCGTTCGTCTTTCTGCTGGGCGCCGAGTTGAATGCCGAGCTCGAACGTCAGGTCGAGGGCGAGGGGGCGGAGGCGCAGCCATCCACCTCTCCTCTCAG
>CAJYHD010000165.1 GCA_913773715.1 uncultured Sphingobium sp. | reverse complement strand
CTGTAGACGCCTTCAAGGATCGGCTGTCCCTCCGCATCTTTCTCGGGCTTGCCGTCGACCAGCTTCGGCCTGGTGATCCCCGCGGCGATCTGCAGTGGCTCTTGGAAGCTGAGCACGAGATTGTTGTGAAAGATCGGCGTGCCGGCCGCGCTGGGGAACACAAGGTCGAGTTCCGAGGCGGGGCATCGCAGCTTCCACTTCTTCAACTCAGTCACAACGAACTGCGGAATGGGAATGGTCCGGAAGCCTGAGGCAGACTTGGGCGGACCGATCACATTCGCCGGATCTGCGCGCCTGTTGACGGTGATAGTCCCGCGCTTCAAGTCGACGTTCGACCAGGGCAGGGCTCGCACTTCCGACGCGCGAAGCCCTGCGAAGAGCAGCACGAGCAGCAGTGGTTTGTCAATCGGTCGAGCGGCAATGGTATCAGCAGTGTCTATTAGGAGCATCATGTGCTCCTTTGTCGGCGGGACCACCTTGGCCTTGTCGCGGCCGGAGCGCTTGACAGTGATGCCCTGGGCGACATTTTGCCCGACGTAGCCGACGCGCTGTGCCTCCTTCAGCAAGGACGAGAGCGACCGCAGCACCTTAGCTGCCATCGCGCGCGATCGGCCGTTGTCGAGTAGCTGATCCCGGTACTCTTCCACCATGGGCTTGGTCAGCTGGTTGAGCCGGCGCGCGCCCAGCAGCGGATTGATGTGCAGGCGCAGGTGCTCACGATAGGATTTGATCGTGGACGGCTCCAGCTCCTCGCGCTCGGCGCGGGCGATCCAGTTGGCCCCTGCCTTCTCTACCGTGATGCTTTGCGAGTCCGCGGTGTGCGTGCCCTGACTGACTTCCCAGCTGGCTTTCGTCACGAAGGCGTCGGCGTCCTTCTTGCGGCTGAACTGCTTGGCCCGGCGCTTGCCTTGCCGCCCGCACGCTTCGCGCTCGCTTGCATGACTTTCGCGGTGTTTGTCGGCGCCGTTTTGTCGCCGATCATGGTCCCGCTGCTCGGGCACCGCTAGCCCTTCCTGGTCGCGCCAGAGCCATATCCACTCGCCGTGGCGGTCGGTCTCGCCTGCAACCCACTAATGCCGATCTTCATCCGCAAGCTCACCGAATTTGCAGAAGCCTACAAGCCTGGAGGCACGAAGCGATGACCCCGCTGATCAACTCGCTGGCCGCAGGGCTGTTCTATCTGTTCGCCGGCCTTTGTGGGCTAGTGCGGCACTTCTTGCTGGAGCCGCAGATGGCGTACTACCCCAAAGCGCCCAAGTGGCTGTTGAACGTGTTTTTCGCCTTCTCATCGGTGCTGATCTACGCCGGCCTGCGGTTCCTCTGGTCTTGGGGCACAGGCGAGGGCGCAACCGTCCCGCCTGGGGTGACCGGCATGGGCGTGCTGCTTGCCTTCGCGACTTTCACTTACAAGGCGGCCATGCTCTACAACGTCCTACGCCAGCGCTACCCGGTTGCGGTGTGGGAGCGGCTGAACCGCATCAGCGATCTGGTGCGATGCTCGCCCAAGAACGGCGTCAAGTAGGCGTCACTGTAAACATTTACAGTGACGCATGACGCGTTCGATGAATGAACGTCCGAGATCGGGGAGGGCAATGCCGGCGCTAAATGTCCGACTTGTCGTGGTTAGCGGACCTTTACAATCATCATTGGGTCGTTGCGAACGTTGCGGCGAGCCAGCCTCATAAGGGTTGGAGCAAGGACACGGCGAAACCGTTTTAAATCGGGTGAAGAGCGGATCGCACGGATCATTTGAAGAGCACGCTTTCGCGGCATGTCGGACGGGATGTCCATTTGGTAGATAGCTATGGCTATCGGATATCCGCTCGTGTGCGTCGGACGAAGAGTGATGCCGCCTCGCTCCAGAAAGCGCTTCTGCCGCCAGAGTAGATCTCGTCGCCCGCCGAAGAAATGAGGCGGCATCAATGCTATCAACCGCTTTGAGTAGGGTATCCGCTGGGCGGCTTTTCGGTCCATGCCGTAGGCATATCGAATTGTATACCATGTCCGCAAGGTTGGCGTGCCCGGTCAGGCAGCCTTCGTCTGGTATGTCGTGGGAAGCGTTCGTTCGAGATTGCCTTGCGTCGGGTTTGCAGATGGATGAAAACCGCGCCTCGAAGGTCGTGTCATCACCTGCTGACGAGGGGTAAATGGTTGGTGAGCTAAATAGGCCAGCGGGAAAGCCTTGGACTGACTATGAAGTCAGCATCCTCAAAGCGATGAGCAGCACCAATCGGGCAATCACGATAGCCCAGAGGTTGGGGCGACCTACATCAGCCGTACGAACGCGCGCGGCGGAGCTTGGTATCTCTTTGAAAGGCTCCGAAGACGATTGACCTGACGCGGAGCAAAACCGCTCTTATGTCCGCTTTGTTGGCGTGTTCGGAAAGGCCGCTTTCGTCTCGAGATGGTGGATCGCTGCCGTTGGCTCTTTGCACGTTTGAGGTTACGGCCGAGGTATGTCGAACGTTGAAAATCAACCGCCTCGCTGTCTCGGCCTTTGTGGTGACGGAGACGAGATCGCCGCAATTACTGAGGTTGAACATCGCTTTGGCGTTCGCTTCGACTACTCGGATGCTCGAAACTGGACAACAGTTGGCGACGTGTTTGAAGCTCTTCGGCGGACGCTTCCTCTGGAGCAAGCGGCGGCAGATGATACATGGGCACGCTTCGCAGAGGCTATCTGTATGGAAACAGGCGTGGACCCATCACGGGTTACTCAGGAGACCTTGTTGCTGGGTCAGCGTCGTTTTGACTGGCGAGTTGTGGCGGTGGTCGCCACTGTCCTCGGGGTGATGCTCGCCCTCGTTCGACACTGGTGAATGTCCGCAAGTGGGGCGGGAGCCGCCGACCCGCTTTCGTCCTGAAACGGGTGGAAAGCGGACGTAACGACGTTCAATTATGGCGCGTCGCGGCTGAAGTCGTCATTCGACCATCGCGGTACCAGCGCCAATCGCTTTCCATTCCGCGTGAGCCACGTGTTCAGACATTGGACACCTGTATCATTAGGGTCTTGCAACAGGAAAAGGCGGGCGTCGGCAGCCCAAGAGGTGGGGTACATTTCCACCTTAAGTTGCTCAATGCCGCAGCTTTTGGCGGCTTCGAGTACCACCACGATGCTTTTAAAGGAGCCCGCCGCCACGGGTATTTGCGGAGCGGCTGAGATGGATTGCAATGCTGCTGCCGCAGCGACGTGTAGAAACCACACAAGCCTTCTCCGTGCTGACCTCGCCCTACAATCTCACGAACGTGCGGCATCCGCAATTGGGGCGCTTCCGGAAAGGCAGCTTCCAGCGTCGTCTGCCCCAAGCTGCCAGTATGCGGCTCCAGATGTCGATGCCACTGTCGGAACCGCTAGTGAGAAGCAAAAGGTGATCGTCCCCCAGCCCTTACGCGGGGTGCTAATCCCCACACTTCGAAAGGATAGTCCGATGCCCTATGCTCTGGGCCAGCGATCGCTGGTGCGGCTAGAAGGCGTGCATCCGCTGCTCGCTAGCGTCGTGCACCGCGCAATCGCCATCACCGCGCAGGACTTTGCCGTGCAGGAGGGACTGCGGTCGATCGAAACACAGCGGCTCTACGTTAAGCGCGGCGCTTCAAAAACAATGACGAGTAAGCATCTGCGTCAAAAAGATGGGTACGGCCATGCCGTCGATCTGGTGCCATGGTTGAATAAGCAGCCTCGTTGGGAATGGCCGTTGATATGGGCCATCGCCAACGCCGTCGACCAAGCAGCCACCTAGTTGAAGGTGCCCTTGATCTGGGGCGCGGTGCGGGACCGAAGGATGAGCCAATACGGCGGCAGTCCCACAGCACTGAAAACGGAAGTCGAGGCGTACAAGGTGCGCCATCCCGGGCCCGACTTCATCGACGGACCGCACTACCAGCTTGCGCTCACCTGATGATGTGGGCGCTGACCATTTCAATTGAACAGAAGGAAGCTTTCCATGGGCTATCGTAATGCCGCCACGCGCCGCGCTGCCGTCTGGGCAGCATCAGGAGGCGACATCTCCGGCCGCCGCGCCGCCACGCTCGCCCGCATCCAGCGCGCCGCCACCGCCGCACAGACAAACAACGCCCAGGATGTAGCGCCCTTAGGGATTGCGGCGCAGTCCCTGGGTGCGTCGTTCACCTTGCCGCAGTTGGTGACCTATCAGGCCAACCCCGGCTCGTTCGAGGTTCTGGGCGGCTTTCCGCAGGTGTCGATTGATCCTGCGTCCTTCTTTGTGATCGATGGCGATCTCAGCCCGAATGCTGGCGGGCTGGGCGGCCAGGTCCCCGATGGCACTCAGTACACGCAATTCGTCGGCAGCTTCGGCACGCGGATGCAGAATGGTCGCTACGTCGAGATCGGCCTGCGCGAAGCATTGCTCGGCGGCTTTCGTCTGTTCGTGAATGGTCGACTGGCCGGCACCGATCGGAACGCGATCAGCAGCAGCGGCGGCGTGACCGGAGCCAACTGGTTCAAGTTCGACCTGGGCGCTGTCGGCGATTACGTTGTCGAGGTCGAGTTGTCGAACGGGCCTCGCTTCATCGGCGTTCGCGCGGAGGCCGGGGCGACCATCTCAAAGCCGACGCGCGCCGAGACCGTCGTCGGCCTGTTCGTCGGCGACAGCTATACGGCCGGGTCGGTCCCTACGCTCAGCAACACGCGAGGCGAAAGCCTGATGAGCGTTCTAGCGCGCTATCTGGGGATCAAAAACGCGATCACGGCGGGCCTGCCTGGCTCGGCCTATCTTGCGGCCACCGGGGCCAAGAGCCTCACGAACTTCTATCTCGATCATGTCAAGCCGCGCCTGCTGCCCTACGCCACGCCAGACGTGGTGGTGATCGCAGGCGGCTACAACGATACTGGCACCGGCATGTCGGTCCCAGCGCTGGCGCAGTGGCAACAGGTTCGTTCCGACTGCCCGGCCGCCCTGATCGTCATTGTCGGGCAGTGGACGCCACCCAACCAGAACAGCGTCACGCTTTCCAACAAGGAGGCGGCGCTTAAGACGGCATTCGATGGCTGGGCTGATCCCTTCTCGCTGTTCCTGCCCAACGCGTTCACGAGCGGCGGTGGCGCGACCCAGCGACCGATGTTTGGAACGGGCCGGGGTTCGCAGGACGCAGGCGTCAATGGCGCGACAGCCAATCCGACATTCGACGGCATCAACGACTACATCGTCAAAGCCGATGGCGTTCACCTGACCGACAGCGCCGACAACCGGAGCGGTAATTGGTACGTGGCGCGCAAGCTGCTCGGCCAGTTCATCGAAAAGCTAAATGCACTCGGCTCGCAGTACAATCCGGGGGGCGTGCAGGTGCCCCGCTGGCCTCTGGTGATCAAAACCGCGACCGCGACCGTTCCTGCTGCGACCGTAGGCTCTCCATACCTACTGGCCACCCTGGCGACGGGTGGCGCGACGGCTCGCACGTTCTCGATCCTCTCGGGCACGATCCCGCCTGGGCTGACCCTTCAGACGGTAGCTGGCCATCTCACGGGTACGCCGACGACGTCAGGCACCTACAACTTCACCATCCGGGCGAACGACGGGATCAGCAACGCCGATCTGCCGGTCACGATCGTCGTGGGTTAGCTTGAAAATCAGCTTTGATATGGGCCGCTGCGCTGCGCTCAGAGATTGGTGCGCTCTCAGATGGTCGACCAGCGCGCGACCAGAATTGGTGGGGAGCGGACGTCAGCGCGCTATGGGAGATTATCTCACTACGCGCTTGTATGGGACTCTTGTCGCTCGCCTGATTTCGGTCACCTGCCTTGGAGCGCCGCTAAAACCCAGTTAGCCCTACGTTGAACACCTTCGTCATCAGACCGCTTCAATTGTTCGAGGTCATGCCTGAAGGCGTCATTCACAACTTGGGGTGCCGCGCGGCAGTAGTATCGGAACTCTCTTCGACTTCCAGCTTGGCGCACGATAGCAATTATGCTCCGACGTAGGCGCTCAGCCTCCTTATCAGAAACCTTTCTCTTTTTAAGCTGTCTGAGAACCTTTTCTTTAAGATAGCCTGAACGATAGAAAACAGGATCAGCCTCAATAAAGTCGAGCATCATGTTTGTGCTAAGCTCGGACGCTGGTAGCTCGCCATCGGCAACCTCCCGAAGCGCCTCCGGATACGCACGCGCCAGCGCCGCCCGGAAAACTTTCATCGCCGTAAGCCAATGCTCCGTTCGAGGGTCGTCATGATTGTTCCGGTCAACAACACGCGCGAACGCAGCGTGAAGTTCATCGTGCGCGGCATTTACCTCTTTTGCAGATTTTTCGAAATTGAACCTACGCATTCCATGCTCGTCCATGCGGGTTAGAGACGCTTACCTCGATCCGATTATGAATGTCTGAAAGTGGGCGTGTATAGTCATACAACCTTTGTCTGGTGTTGGTGGAGAGCGGACATTGACCATCACAGGCCTTTGGTGCAGCCTGCGGGGATGTTTTACGCAGCACTATCGATCGTCGCTGGGCTGACCTTACTTATTTGGTCGCGTCCGATAAGTGATCGGATGCAGCGCAAGAGGGCTACACGGCTCAGCGACTTGGAAAATGGTGCGTCGGAGGCTTTCTTCGAGGAGCATCGCTCGCTGAAGACGTATCGTGTAACCACCTCCGTGCAAACACTTCGTCTTCTTGGAGCTGGTTGGATCTTACTCGGCGTCATCCGTTTCGCCGGCAGCTTCTAACGGCTACTATGTCGGCGTGAGCCGACAGGCGGCTTTTGGCTGAGATTGGTGGAGAGCGGACGCGCTCGATGTCACTCGAACACCCTCGTTTCGAAGCGTTCCTTACGCACTCGCCCGCTAATGAACCACGATATAGGCGACGCGATCAATAGTATGGCGGCCAGTTGGATCACCAAGGGGATGATCAATTCATCTGGCGACATCGACAAGATCAAAGACAGAGGGTCGCCGGACGAGAGCAGAGCTAGTATCGTTGTGAGAATGGTCGGTAGCAATGCAAAAGCGATGGCGACCAATGTGCGTAACCGACGGCTTCGAGACGCTGCACGCCTATTGAGTAGAACTGCAACAAGCGCACCGACAAGCGCGCTGCCAAAGGTCCAAACTGCAGTTGCCATCAGAGTTTTGTCCATAGGCGATTAGGATAGCATGAGCGCGGCTTTGTGTCTGTAATTGGGCGTAAGCTGCCTGAACACTTTCCGGTCTTAAACTTTGACACTGTCGGAAACGACAGTGTCAAAGCATAACTTGCCCGCCACCGCAGCAGGTGCAACTGCGGAAACAGGCCGACCGCTTTCGGCTCAGGGCGGGTTAACACGCCCAATTATGACCCGGCCCGCGCTGCTAAAAGGCGGGGATCGCCCATCTTTTAGGGTGGTGCTGCGGTCGCCGACTCGTCCCCTAAAAAGCCCGAATTTCCGCGGCAAACGGGTGGTGCTCTCGCCCGATATAAGCTTGTGGAATCACCACCTCCGAATTCATGCTGAAACCCGAAGAAAACTGCACTTTAGAATCCAACTACCGCATATTTTCCGGTAGTTTGGATCGCACCCCTGAGACACGTCCGCGCGGTGCGATATGGGAATTCCCATGTCGGCCGAGAGCGGGGGTGCCGTGCGTCAACACGGCAACCGACGAGCGCGAACTCGTCACGCGCGGCTGGCCTAGCCGCTAACGCCCCGCTGCCCTGTCAGGGCGGGGCTTGTATGAGCAGCACACCACATGGAGTCTATCGAAGATGGCGATATCGGATTTCCGATACCGCACGAACCCGTGCGCCCGGTCTCACCGGCTGCACCGTACCTGGGCGGCAAGCGCAACCTCGCCGGCCGTCTCACCAAGCTGATCGCTACCATCCCGCACGACACTTACGTCGAGCCGTTCGTCGGTATGGGCGGCGTGTTCCTGCGTCGTGCCAACCGGCCGCGTGCCGAGATAATCAACGACCTGTCGGGCGATGTTGCAAACCTGTTCCGCATCCTCCAGCGCCACTATCCGCAATTCATGGACGTGTTGCGATGGCAGATCACCAGCCGGGCCGAGTTTGCGCGGCTGGTGAAGGTAGACGCAGGCTCGCTGACCGATCTGGAGCGCGCAGCTCGATTCCTCTACCTTCAGCGCCTCGCGTTCGGCGGCAAGGTGACCGGGCGGACGTTTGGCGTCGATCGACGCACGCCTGGCCGGTTCGACGTAACCAAGCTGGAGCCGGTCCTGGCCGAGATCCACGAGCGGCTTGCGGGCGTGGTGATCGAGCAACTGCCCTATGGCGATCTGATACGGCGCT
>CAJYHD010000164.1 GCA_913773715.1 uncultured Sphingobium sp. | reverse complement strand
GGACGCATCTCGGGCCTGTTCGGCGCGCAGCGCGTCTATCGTGGCGAGCCGGGCAGCTATCATTCGGGCACCGACGTCGCCGCCTCGACCGGCACCATTGTCCGCGCACCCGCCGACGGCGTCGTGATCCTGGCGGCTGAGCAGCCCTTCACGCTGGAGGGGCATCTGCTGATGCTCGATCACGGCCAGGGGTTGAACAGCGCCTTCCTGCACTTGTCGCGGATCGACGTCCGCGTCGGCGACCATGTCCGCCAGGGCCAGCCGATCGGCGCGGTCGGTGCCACGGGCCGCGCCACCGGCCCGCACCTCCACTGGAGCCTGCAATGGCGCGGCCGCAAGCTCGACCCGCTGCTGGTGACGGGGCCGATGCCGTGAGGGGCGGCGGGGTCAGCGGATGCGCTTGACCAGCACCGAGCGACCGCCCGCGATCGAAGCGCGATAGCCGCTGAGCGGCGCTTCCTTCAGGACGATCCTGTCGCCGGGATCGGGGGGGAAGGTCAGGGCATCGATCGTTTGCCAGACGGAGCCGTTGGCCAATTCCAGATTCCACCGGCCATAGCTGTTGGCCGCCTTCGCCGACGTGATCTTGGTATCGATCTGGCGAACCTCGGTATTGGCGTCGTCCTTACCGCCGCCGAACATGTCGCTCGTCGGGGTGGCGAGGCCGAACCGGGATTGCTTGCGCGCGATGACGGCCTTGCGGTCCATCACCATGAGCTCGCCGGATGCGCGCGATGCCAGGATGGTAGCCGTGGCCTGGTCATAACAGGCCAAGCGCGCGCCATCTTGGGTAATAGCCCTGCATCGGGACAGTTCATCGACCTGGCGGACGACGGAGCCATCCTGCGCACTGGCTGGAATGGCGGTCAGGATCGCCACTGTTCCGGCAACCGCCATCCACCCGTTTCGCAACATGTTCAGTTCCCGCCTGCTCGACCGGAGCCATCCGACACGGCGCGTTGCGCAAGATCGCGGCTCGCCTCGCGCTGACGAGCCCATTCCTCACGCGTCATGCACAGTTTCTTGGTTTTCACGAACGATCCCGTTTCGACGATACGACGACAGATCGGTTTGTCCGCCGCAGCCGGATCGACCGGGGGCCTTGCGGGTGCGGCTGCGGCAGAACTCTGTGCCGCCAATGCCAGGAGCAGACCAAGTGTCATCGTGCATCTCCCATTCTGAAGGTCGTTCGGTACGCCCCGCACGACGATATCCGTCCGGAACGCAACATAGGCAATATGCTTCTTTTATTACCTGACCGAAGCCCTGCGTCCGTCCATTGGCCATGCAGCGCCATCCTGTTGCACTTATGCTACAATGCAGCAAAAAGGACATAATCTTTCAAATGGCGATTGTATAAGGTTTTACCAGCCGGTTAGGCTGCCCCCAGCAGCAGGGTTAACCTGCGCTAATGATCGGCCCGGTCAAACGGGCGACAAAAGGGGTAAGATATGAAGCAGTTCATGCGAGGCCAGTTGCTGGCGTCCAGCTTGCTGGCCGGAAGCGCCATTTTCGGCGCCGTTCCCGCTTTCGCGCAGACGACGGACCAGGCTGGCAATGCGCCGGTCGCCGCGCCGCCCGCCGCGCAGGAGCCGGGTGTCCAGACCAACGAGTCCACCAGCGCCACGACGCAGGGCGGTGACGTCGTCGTCACCGGCACGTTGATCCGCAATCCGAACATCATCGCGACCAGCCCGGTGACCGTCGTCAGCCAGGAGGAAATCCAGCTCCGTCAGGTCAACGTCGCCGAGCAGATCCTTCGCGAACTGCCGGGTGCGGTTCCGTCGATCGGCTCGCAGGTGAACAACGGCAATGGCGGTGCGTCCTTCGCAAACCTGCGTGGCCTTGGCACCAACCGCAACCTGATCCTGCTGGACGGCGCGCGTATCGCGCCCGCAGGCCTGGGCGGCGCGACCGACCTCAACAACATTCCGCTGGCGCTGATCGAGCGTACGGACGTGCTGACCGGCGGTTCGTCGACCACCTATGGCGCGGACGCGGTTGCGGGCGTCATCAACTTCATCACCCGCAGCGACTTCTCGGGCGTCGACGCGTCGCTGACCGACCAGATCACGGGCAAGGGCGACGGCCACAGCTATCGTGCCGAACTGACCGTCGGTGCCAATATGGATGACGGCCGTGGCAACGCGGTGCTGAGCCTCGGCTATCAGGAAACCGACCCCGTCTATCAGGGCGATCGCGATTTCGGTGTGCAGTCGATCGATTCCTATACCGGTACCGCAGGCGGCTCGGGCACGACCGTTCCGGGTGTCTTCTCGGTGGCGAATGTAGGCACGCGCCAGCTGAACAGCACCGGCACGGCTCTGGTCCCGATTTATTCGCGGTTCAACTTCAATCCGTACAACATCTATCAGACGCCGTTCCGCCGCTTCAACATCTTCGGCTCGTCGAAGTATGAGGTGTCGGACCACCTGGAATTCTACAGCCAGGCGATGTTCTCTAAGAACACGGTGTCGACCATCATCGCCCCGTCGGGAACCTTCGGCAACACGCTGACCGTCCCGATCAGCAACCCGTATCTCTCGGGCGGTGTGCGCGACACCTTCTGTCTGAACGCCGTTGACGCCGATCCCAACACGGCAGGCCGTCAGGCGCCGACCCAGGCGCAGTGCAACAGCTATTACGGTGCCACCAGCACCACCGATCCGAACTATCGCACCTTCACGACCTCTGCATCGCGTCGCTTTGTCGAGGCCGGGCCGCGTATCAGCGAATACACGACCCAGCTGTTCAATATCCGCGCGGGTGTTCGCGGCGCGCTGGTCGGCAACTTCAACTACGACGTGTTCGGCGCCTATGGCGAGAGCGAGAACGTCCAGCGCCAGTCGGGCAACGGCCTGCTGTCGCGTCTCCAGCAGGCCGCGCTGGCGACCAGCACCACGAGCTGCGTCAACACCGCCAACAATTGCGTTCCGATCAACCTGTTCGGCCCGGCTGGCAGCATCACTGCGAATCAGCTGGGCTTCCTGCTCGGCGTGAACACCAGCAGCGCGACCCTGACGACGCTCGGCACCCTGCGCGGCGTCATCTCGGGCGACTTCGGCGTATCGAGCCCCTTTGCCGAAACCCCGATCAGCATCGCGTTCGGCGGCGAGTATCGCAAGTACACCGCCCGCACGACGTCGGATGCGGCGACGCAGACGCCTGGTGAAGTGCTCGGCAATGGTGCGGCCAGCCCGGATGCCAGCGGCCGTTATGACGTCAAGGAAGGGTTTGTCGAACTCAACGTCCCGGTCGTCGAGGACAAGCCCTTCTTCCGCAGCCTGAACCTCGAAGCGGGTGCCCGTTATTCGGACTATTCGCGCTCGGGCGGAAACTGGACCTGGAAGGTCGGCGGCAGCTGGGAGCCGGTGGCTTCGTTCAAGCTGCGCGCGCTGTACAACCGCGCGGTTCGCGCCCCCAATATCGGTGAGCTGTTCTCGCCGGTCGTGACCGGGCTCGACAATCTGGCGGTCGATCCTTGCGCCGGTGCGGCGCCGACCACCAATGCCAATCTGCGCGCGGTCTGCTTGGCGCAGGGCGCTCCGGCATCGACCATCGGCA
>CAJYHD010000163.1 GCA_913773715.1 uncultured Sphingobium sp. | reverse complement strand
CCCGGAAACGGCGACACCGCCATATCCGGCCTCCGGCTCCGCTTCGCTCCACCTCCGTCCGGATATGGCGGCGATGAGCTTAATCCACTAACAAACCAATCGGTCCACTCGGTGGGGGCAGGTCAGCCGTGCCCGATGTGGGCACGCACACAGGCACCATGTGGCGCGGGTTCATGGCCCATAAGAACATCGCCGGCATGCTCTGCGCATTCACCGTCATCATGTTCGCATTTGATGGCGGCAAGCTTCCACTTTCAGTGCGCTTGGCGGTCATTGCCGGCGCGCTTGTCTTCCTCGTTCTCTCCTGGTCGAAAACAGCACTGATCACCCTGCCGCTCGCACTTGCTTCAGGTGGCGCTATCACTCTCATCCGCGACGGCCATCCATCCCCTAGCGAAGCCGTGCGCAAGGCTTTCGTGACCGGATCGCGTGTCCTGCTCGCGATCGTGGTTTTTGTCTTGATAATGCTGACCTTGCAGCGCGACTTCCTGCTGTCGCTCACGAACGACACCAGCACCCTGACCACGCGCGGCGCAATCTGGCGGCCGATGATCCAGTTCTATCTTGACAGCCCGTTCCTGGGCTCAGGTTATGGTGCGTATTGGGATGCCTCAAACAACTTGATCGATCCTCACGCGAACAAGGAGTTGTGGAGGAACGTTGACCAAGGCCATAACGGCTACCTTGATCTCTTGGTTCAGGTCGGGCTCCCTGGTCTTGCCCTTGCCCTTTACTCTGCTCTCGCCTGGCCGCTAGCGCAGTTCGCGACGGTGATCGGCCGGCAACCGCAGCGCGCGGCCCTGATCTTCGCGGTGCTGGTATTTTCGCTAATCGAAAACTTTTCCGAGAGCAGCCTGTTTGCCGATGATGCGCTAGGCAACGGCATCCTTCTGATCGCGCTCGCTCAGCTTCACCGTATCCGCTTGCGATCGGCGGAGGAAGCGATGGTCCATCGACGACGGCGATCCAAGACCCTTCCTGGAATGCCCTCGGCAGAGTAACCAACTAAGACTGCGCAACCGGCACGCCTAAGCTGATCAACCAGCTATCTGCGCTTTCCGCTTCGCTAGGCCACGAGCGGCTTTTCCGCCGTCTCGCACCCGTGTTTAGCCCGGTGCAGCGCTGTTACATGCTTGACCTAGGCGATGCTGCATCCTGCCAGCTCAGCGGTTCGCGTCGCCCGAGGCGAAACTGGGAACACCCACAGAAAGAACGCCGAGAGCGCAGCCAGAAATCGAACGCGAAGTAAGCGGAGCCTGCGCCCAACCTTGCGCGTATGATCTGCCCGGCCGAGTCTCGCCGCCTTTGATTGGGGCGGAGATGGCTGGTGCTATGACGATGTCATGTGATGATGCTGGTACTAGCGGGGCTCAGCGGCTTGAGATCTTCACTGGGGCAGGAAAACGCCGGGATTGGCGGCCTGAGGTAAAGGTCTCGATCGTCGCTGAGAGCTACTCGGGGCAGGAATCTATCAGCGCTGTGGCTCGCAGGCATGCGATGTGCCCTTCACAGCTGTTCACTTGGCGCCGTGAGTTGCGCAAGCAGATGCAGGCTCAGGGGCTGGCGTTGCCCGGCACTTCGGCGGCCACGCCGCTGTTCGTTCCCGCCGTGGTGGAGCCGTCTGTGCCGAGCGATGCTGGTCCGGTCGGCAGGCGTCGACGACGCCGGCGGCGATCATCGCCTGGAGCGGTGGAGCTGGAGATCGACGGAGTGGCCGTGAAGATTGCGCGCGGTGCCGACAAAGGGTTAATCGCGGCGGTGATCGAAGCTCTCAAGGCGTCGCGATGACCGGCCCTGGTGCTGGCGCGCGCGTCATGGTCGCAACTCGGCCGGTGGATTTTCGCAAAGGCCCAGACTCCTTGGCGGCGCTCGTCGGTGCCGAGTACGGCGGCGATCCATTTTCTGGTGTAATCTACGTCTTCCGGGCCAAGCGCAGTGACCGGATCAAGCTGATCTGGTGGGACGGCACTGGGCTGTGTCTGATGGCCAAGAAGCCGGAGCAAGGAGGCTTCCGCTGGCCCGGCATCCAGGACGGCGTCATGCGCATCACCGCAGCCCATCTCGGCGCCTTGCTGGAAGGTTTGGACTGGCGCCGGGTGCATGGCGGTCGCCGTCCGATGGCACCGCAGATCGCCGGTTGATGCGGGTTTAAGCTAGTGATTCACTCGCTGCATGCTCACCGAAGCGGATCTGCCCCAGGACATCGACGCGCTCCGTGCGCTGGTGCTAGAGCAGTCCCGAATGCTCGCCGAAGCGCGTGTCTCCCGGGATGCTTAGCTAGCTGAGCTAGCCTTGGCCAAAGGCAAAGCCGACGCCGAGATCGAGCGGCTTCAGGCGATCATCAATGCCTTATGCGCCATCGTTTCGGCGCTCGTTCCGAGCAGCTTGATCCTGACCAGCTCCAGCTTGGACTTGATGATGTCGAGACGGCACTGGGGCAAGCGCGCGCGGTCCGCGATGCAGTCTCACAGCGTGATCGCAGCGATAGGCCGCGCAAGACCAACCGCGGCTCGCTGCCTGCTCACCTCGAGCGGATCGAGCAGCTCGTCGATATCGAAAACAAGGCTTGTCCTTGTTGCGGCGGTACGTCGCACGCGATCGGCGAGGATGTCGCTGAGCGCCTCGACGTCGTGCCCACCACCTTTCGTGTCCTGGTGACCCGTCGTCCGCGCTACGGCTGCCGAGCCTGCGAGAGCACGGTAGTCCAGGCACCGGCTCCGGCCCGGATCGTCGAAGGAGGCATTCCGACCGAGGCGCTGATCGCCCAGGTCCTCGTCGTCAAGTACGCCGATCACCTCCCCTTGTACCGGCAGGCGCAGATCTACGCGCGGCAAGACATCAAGCTCGACCGCTCCACCCTGGCCCACTGGGTCGGACGGGCGGCCTGGTATCTGCGTCCGTTGCGTGATCGCACGCTGGAGGAGTTGCGAAGATCAGAGCGCCTCTTTGCCGACGAGATGACGGCGCCCGTGCTCGACCCTGGGCGCGGACGTACAAAGACTGGCCAGCTCTGGGCCTATGCCCGCGATGACCGATCGTGGGGCGGCAACGATCGGTCATCGCGGGCCTAGGCCCAGAGCTGGCCAGTCGTTGGACGTCCGCGCCCAGGGTCGAGCACGGGCGCCGTCATCTCGTCGGCAAAGA
>CAJYHD010000162.1 GCA_913773715.1 uncultured Sphingobium sp. | reverse complement strand
GTCGCCCTAACGGGCGGCCCTTTTTCGTTTTTGTGGGTGGTCGTCGGTAGTCGGCGGTCATAGATAATGACGGCAGCAGCGTCGAGCATTCGGCTCAATTGCGACACTGCGCTCGTCCAGTCCTGATACATCAGGCGGTCAGGCAAGCAGAGCGGCTCGCCCTGTTTGCGCGGTGATGTGCGCACGTCGTTCGATCATAGCGACGCTGAAGTGGACAGGTCGGTGCGTTGGTGCTTGCAATCATCACGACGTTTGATTCGTGACGATCCTCGTTCGCCTTTATCGCTAGTCTAATCAGCGGCAATCCTGAGACGGACAGGCGCTCCTCGGTCAGCCTGATTTCGGTGTCGACCGACTTTTGCTGCCCACCATCAATCGTACAGAGGGCCATGGTGCTTACCGCGCGCTTTCTATAGCCTCCGCCTGAAAGGGAGAGCAGCATGGCAGATCATCGTTCCGTCCCCATCATCGCCAGCGGCAACCTCGATGAAAGCGCGGCTTTCTACGCGTTGCTGGGCTTCGCCGTCGTCGCCGACTATGGCCAGTATCGCATCCTTGAGGATGGCCGGGGATGGCATATGCACCTGACCTACGTCGCGGGTTGGCCAAAAAACGTCGAGGATAACCCGTTCGGCTTGTACCTCTATGTCGATGACGTCGATGCCGTGGCGGATCGGGTGCGTGACCGGATCATCGAGGATGGCGCGCCGCATCTCAAACCATGGGGCTGCTATGAATTTTCCGTGAGCGATCCGACGGGGCTGCTCGTGCGGATTGGGAAGATTGTGGACTGACGGCGGCGCCCTTATGCGGCCTCAACCGTCTGCCACGAGCCTTATCAAGACGCTACCACAACACACCATCCACCGGCTCGACCGGCGGCGGGGCGGGCAGATCGATCGCTTGGTTAAGGTCGGCTTCGATCACCGTGGTGATGCTGTCGAGCGGCAGATCGTGAACGTCGTTGCCGAACGGATCGACCAGATCATCGCCGATCTGAAGCACGGCCAGATACATGAAGCCTGCAACCGCTGAGCCGATCGGTGTGGCGATGCCGAGCGTCTCGACCAGTCCCACGGGCAGCATGATGCAGAACAGCCGGGTGAAATATTTGGGGAAGGCGCGATATTGCGCAGGCAGCGGTGTGTTCTTGATCCGCTCCATCCCGCCTTGCGCGTTCGACATATCGACCAGCATGGATTCGAGGCGGCTCTGCTGGATGCTGTCGATCCACCCGCGCCGCTCCGCACCCGCGATGCGGCGACCGCTACCTTCCAGCAGACCGTTCGCGGGATTGCGTCGGGCGAGTTCTGGATGATCCAGTTCGCCCAGCACACGCTGCATCTCGCTCACGGTTTCCTGACGACGCAGTTGGCGGCGCAGCGTGTGAACATAGGCGATGTGCCGCAGCACGAGTTCGCGTGCCAGCGACCGCGCCTCCACATCGTCGGGCAGAAAGGCAAGAACCGCTCGCGCGAAGCTGCGTGAGACATTGACCAGCGCCCCCCACAGGATGCGGCCTTCCCACCAGCGCTGATAGGCGGAGTTCACCCGGAAACCGAGGACCAGCGCGAGCGCCGTACCGAAAATGGTAAGCGGCAGCGCGGGCGCCTTGAAGGGGGAAATGAAGTAGAAAATGGTCACCGCCATGTCCCAGACGAAGAGCGCGGCAAGCACGCTCCAGGCTTTTTGGAAACTCTGGCGGATACGTGGAGACGTTCCGACGATCATGAGGGAGGGAAATTCCTAGGGGTCAGGCGTTGACGGTCGCCTCATCCTGCTCATCCAGCTTCAGCCAGGCGTGGCGAAGTGCAAGACCGCCTACTATACCGATCAACTTGAGCGATACCGCATGAATGGTCGGCGTATTGTCTAGAAGAGCGAAGACAAGGCATGTGAAGCAGAGAGCGATCGCCGCGTAGATCGGCAGTGCTTCGATGTCATTCCACTTGATCGACTGTTCGGAATTTGACCGGAAACGACGCGTCAGTGCCATGCGAATTGCTCCTCATTCAGACCTTCTTTCGTTGAAAATGATGCGTTGCAAAAAGCATCGTCAACGCGAACTGCCTTGCGCAAGGGAAGGTTGCACGACATTGAACCAAGCAAGCAAACGTTACAATTCGGCGCATCAGGAGAGACGCAGCAACAAAAGCCTACGAAGCTGCAACAGGGTGCCTATTGCGTTGCAGCAGGCCAAATCTAACTTGTCTCCGATGCCCGACAGATTTGCCGAGATCGAATCCTTCGTCCGAATTGCCGAATCGGGAACACTGTCCGAAGCGGCGAAGCGACTGGGGCTTTCGCTCGCGGCGACCAGTCGGCGGCTTTCGCAACTGGAGCAGCGATTGGGCGTGCTGCTCATCCGGCGCAACAGTCGGCATCTTAGCCTCACGGAAGAAGGGTCCCTGCTGTTCGAGAAGGCGGGGCAGGCCCTGTCCGCCATCGACAACGTGGAAACCGACGTGATGCGCCGGGCTACGGAGGCGGCAGGACTGTTGCGCGTCGTCACCACCATTGGGGCGGGGCGCACGCGGCTCGCACCGCTGTTTCGCGATTATGCGATTCTCCACCCCGATGTGACTGTGCATCTGGAAACAGCGGAACAGGCGACCAATCTAGTCGAGAGCGGGCATGATATTGCAATCTGCTTCGATCCGCCGCCCGATTCCGCGCTGATGATGAAGCATCTGGCTGACAATCCGAGGACATTGTGCGCGTCCCCCGCCTACCTCAATCGCCGGGGGCGTCCAAAGCGCGTGGCTGAACTCGCCTCGCACGACAATATCATCGTCGGGGAGGCGCAGCAGCCGCTTTGGCGGGCGATCGTCGAAGAAGAGACAGGGCCGCGTGTCACGCTCAGCACCAACGATGCGGAACTGGCGCGCGCCTGGGCGCTCGACGGCGCGGGCGTGGTGATCAAGTCGCTGTGGGAGGTAGCGGACGATCTCGACAAGGGCTTGCTGGAGCCGGTGCTTCCCGAACTGCGCCTGCCGCCCTCGGTAATCGCGGCGCTCTATCTGCCGGCGCAGGCGGAATCGATCAAGGTTCGGTCCTGCATCGACTTCCTGGCACGACATCTCAAGAGGGGGTGAAGGGGCGGCGTTTCCACCGCCCCTCTGTCTGCTTACTCGTGGCCCTTGAGTTCGTCGCCGCGCACAACCGAAACATGCAGCACGTTGGTCGAGCCGGGGGTGCCGAAGGGAACACCGGCCAGCACCACGATGCGTCCGCCCTTTTCGGCCATGCCGTGGCGCAAAGCCATGCGGCGGGCCTTGCCGATCATTTCCTCGAAATTGCCGATGTCCTTGGTCCGTACCGCATGGACGCCCCAGGTGAGGCCGAGCTTGCGCGCGGTATCCTGGCGGGGGGTGAGGGCAAGGATCGGTGCCGAGGGACGTTCGCGGGCAACGCGGCGGACCGTGCTGCCGGAGGATGTGAAGCAGGTGATCGCGCTTGCGCCGACGACGTTGACGATATTGCCTGCGCTTTCGGCCAGAGCGTCCGCTGTCGTGGGATCAGGCAATGTTTCGGTGAAGTGCAGCCGGGCGAGATAACCCGGATCACGCTCGACGCTGTTGGCGATGCTGTTCATGATGGAGACGGCCTCGACCGGCCAGTCGCCCGCCGCCGTCTCCGCCGACAGCATCACCGCGTCCGCGCCGTCGTAAACTGCCGTCGCGACGTCCGACACTTCGGCGCGGGTCGGCGTCGGTGCCTTGATCATCGATTCGAGCATCTGCGTCGCAACGACGACCGGACGACCCAAGCGCCGCGCAGTCGCGACGATTTGCTTCTGAAGCGGTGGCACGGCTTGCGGCGGCAGTTCGACGCCTAGATCGCCACGCGCCACCATCACGCCATCGGCCAGCTCTATGATTTCTTCCAACCGCTGGACGGCGGCTGGCTTCTCGATCTTCGCCATCAACGCGCCATAGCCGCCCATCAGCTTGCGCGCTTCGGCCAGATCCTCGGGCCGCTGCACGAAGCTGAGCGCGATCCAGTCGCAGCCCTGTTCGATCGCGAAGGCAAGGTCGCGGCGATCCTTGTCGGTGAGCGCAGGGACCGGCACCACTACGTCCGGCACGTTGACGCCCTTGCGGTTGGAGAGCGTTCCGCCAACCTCGACCACGGTGTCTATGCGCGCGTCGCTGACCGCCTTTACCCGCAGCACCATCTTGCCATCGTCCAGCAGCAGGCGCGTTTCCGGCACCAGCGCAGCGTAGATTTCGGGGTGGGGCAGGTTGACGCGGGCGGCGTCGCCCGGCGTCTCATCGCGATCGAGAATGAAGGACGCGCCGGTGTTGAGGACGGCCAGCCCTTTTTCGAACGTGCCGACGCGCAGCTTTGGCCCCTGAAGATCGCCAAGAATCGTGGTCGGGCGATTAAACTCTTTTTCGAGGCTGCGGATGATGGCGATGCGCGCCGCATGATCCTCATGCGCGCCATGGCTCATGTTGATGCGGAAGGCGTCGGCCCCTGCGACATACAGCGCCCGGATCATTTCAAGGCTGTCGCTCGCAGGGCCAAGGGTCGCAAGGATGCGGACCTTGCGCGAGCGGGGCGGTAACTTCGTCATGGTTTCTCCTGACCAACATGATCGCTCCCAGGCTTGCCGGGGCGTCGTTATGGGTTATCCGTGCTGCACGACAGGATGATGTAAATCAGCGAAAGGATACTCCCGCCGATGGCCGACACCATACTCACAGATGCCGCCGCTGCAACCGCCTTCCGACGGTTGGTGGCGCATTTGCAGCACAGGACAGACGTGCAGAACATTGATTTGATGGGATTGGCTGGTTTCTGCCGCAACTGCCTGGCCGACTGGATCGCCGAAGCCGACGGCAATCTCAATAAGGACGAAGCGCGGGAAATCATCCACGGCATGCCGTTTTCCGAATGGAAGGCGCAGCATCAGGGCGAGGCGACATCGGAACAGATCGCGCGGATGAAGGAGAGTGTGGCGAAGAACGCGGATAATCATTAGAGGCGTCCGCCAACCGATTCACACACATACGGAGACATATGACATGAGCGAGGGCAACGTCGCCGCCGACCAGCTACGGCTTTTTATCGAGCGTATCGAACGTCTTGAGGAAGAAAAGAAGGGCATCGGTGACGACATCAAGGATGTCTATCTGGAAGCTAAGGCAACTGGATATGACGGTAAGATCATGCGGCAAATTGTTCGCCTTCGGAAAATGCAGCCGCATGACCGGCAAGAAATGGAAGCGATCCTCCAAACCTATCTTGCCGCGCTTGGCATGGAATAAGGTAAGCGCTCAATTTTCCGGCTCCCGACGCACTCGCTCATAAAGGGCGATTGTGTCGGGATCGCCAGAGCGAAGCCCCTCGACGATTTTCTTGGCTTCAATCGCGTATGTTGATAGCTCATGAAGTGTAGATTCCATAACAGAAACCAAGGTGGTCAATAACCAGTCGAAGCCGGCATGAGCTTGTTCAACATCCTCATGTGTGACTGAGAGATCAGACAGGCTTTTAGGATGTGTTATGCGATTACGAACCTTAATTGCCTTTTGCAATTCCTGCCAACCAACCTCGTTAAAATCAACGTGTAAGCCTGGACATAAATCTTGAGCTACGCGTGTTGTCAGACGGATCATAGCGGTCGTAGATACAAAGCGCGGCTGTTCTCTAATCTGCCCGTTTTCACTCACATATAGTGAGGTTTCGGAGAATGCCCGCTCCAGCATAGGAGTGGATCTGTCCAGTTCTTCAAGCATGGACAGGATATGCATCCGGTAAACCCACGCAGCCCCCTCCATAGCGGATATTATCGTTCGGAGCGCATTGCGACGATCAGAAGCAGTATCTGATGTTTGAACTTGCTTGAGCACATGCTCGATATCTGCTGACAACGTAGCTAAAAAGCTCATTCCTTTGATCGATTGGTTGTTCGTCATTTTGTAATTCCTTGGTGCGCTCTTTATGGGTAGCCTTGGTTTTGAGAATATCAACGGAGAGCGCCCATGTCCGAGATCATCGTCAGCACGACCAGTCGGCTGGAGGGGAAACCCGCCCGCGAATATCTCGGCATTGTTACCGGTGAGGTGATCGTGGGCGCGAACCTGTTCCGCGATCTGTTCGCCAGCGTCCGCGACATCGTGGGCGGGCGATCGGGCGCCTATGAG
>CAJYHD010000161.1 GCA_913773715.1 uncultured Sphingobium sp. | reverse complement strand
CCGCTGGCGCGGGTGGTGGCGCATGGCGCCCACGCGCATGCCCCCGCGCTGTTCACCACCGCGCCCGTGCCCGCGATGAAGAAGGCGATGGCGCGCGCCGGCTGGCAGGCCGGCGATGTCGATCTGTTCGAGGTGAACGAGGCCTTTGCCGTCGTGGCGATGATCGCGGCGCGGGAACTGGACATCCCGGATGACAAGCTCAACGTCAACGGTGGCGCGACGGCACTTGGCCATCCGATCGGTGCATCGGGTGCGCGTATTTTGGCGACGCTGCTCGCCGCGCTGGAAACGCGTGGTGGCAAGCGGGGTGTTGCGAGCCTTTGCATCGGCGGCGGTGAAGCGACGGCCATGGCCATCGAACTGGTCTGAAGGGGGACTATCGATGGATATCCGCAATATAGCGGCGATCGTCACCGGCGGGGCGTCGGGTCTCGGCAAGGCCAGTGCGCAGATGCTGGCTGCTCATGGGGCAAAGGTTGCCATCTTCGATCTTAACGAGGAAACCGGGCAGGCAACCGCGCAGGAGATTGGCGGTCTTTACGCGTCCGTGAACGTGGCGGACGAGACCAGCGTCGCCGACGGTATCGACGCCGCGCGGGGCGCGCATGGCACCGCGCGAATCCTCGTGAACTGCGCGGGCATTGCGCCTGCCGCAAAGACGATTGGCAAGGAGAACGTGCCGCATCCGCTCGACCTTTTTACCAAGACGATCGCGGTCAACCTGATCGGCACGTTCAACCTCATCGCGCAATTCTCTGCGGCTCTGGCATCGATGGAGGACGTTGAGGGCGAGCGCGGCGTTATCGTCAACACGGCGTCCGTGGCGGCCTATGACGGGCAGATGGGGCAGGCCGCTTATGCTGCGTCCAAGGGCGGGGTGGTCAGCATGACGTTGCCGATTGCGCGGGATCTGGCCAGCCACAAGATCCGGGTGATGACGATCGCACCGGGCATTTTTCTGACGCCGATGGTCGAAGGCTTCCCGCAACATGTGCAGGATGCGTTGGGGGCGATGGTTCCGCACCCCAGCCGCCTCGGCAAGCCTGCGGAATATGCGCAACTGGTCGAAGCGGTCGTGCGAAATCCGATGCTGAACGGCGAGGTGATCCGGCTCGACGGCGCGATCCGAATGGCGCCCCGCTAGGGCTTTTCCGCGATCAGCAGTGCGCCGTAAGGTGGCAGCGTTTCAGGTGTCGCTCCGTTGATCGCGGTGAGCACTTCTCCAGTGGTCGCAACGCCCTCGGGCCAATCTGCCGGATGTGGCGACAGATTGAAGATGCAGAGCAAGGACTGATCGCCATACCGGCGACGGAACAGAAGGCGCACATCGTCAGCCAGCACGACGTCGAGATCGCCAAACCGCAGCGCGGGGCTGGCCTTTCGCAGCGCGAGCATGGCGCGGGTGTGATTGAGGAGCGACTCGGCATCCGCCTCCTGCACCGCAACCGCGCGTGCGATATTCTCGTCACCAAGCGGCAGCCAAGGTTTCGCTTCGGAAAATCCGCCATATGGAGCCGCAGCGCTCCACGGGATTGGCGTTCGTGCCCCATCGCGTGACAGGGTGAGCGGCCAGTTAGCGATGGCTTCGGGGTCCTGCAATTGCTCGAAGGGGATGTCCACCTGCGTGATGCCCAGTTCCTCGCCCTGATAGAGAATGGCGTTGCCGCGCAAACTGACGAGCAGTGCAGCCTTCATGCGCGCGAAGGCTGGACGATCCTCCAGCGCGCACCAGCGGGACAAGGCACGGGGCGCGTCGTGATTTTCGAACGCCCAACTCGGCCAGCCCATGCCGGGCTGAGCAGGCCAGCGCTCGACGGTGTCCTGCACAAGCGCAGGTGTCAGCGCATCGGCGTAGAGGAAGTTGAAGCCGTAAGCGCTGTTGAGGTGGGTTTCGCCTTGCGTGTAGGCTTTCATTTCCTCCTCGGCGAATGCGCCGCCGACTTCGGCCACGGTGAAGATCGCGCCATAGTCGTCGCAGAGCGCGCGGATGCGTTTGATGAAGGCGACGACATCGGGATGCGACTGGCTGTAACGCTTGATCTGGAAGTCGAACGGACGGGTCCGGAGCGAGCCGTCATCGGGCGCTGGCGGATTGTCGCGGAATTCCGGGTCGTGCATCGAATGGTTGAGGGCATCTAGGCGAAAGCCATCGACGCCCCGGTCAAGCCAGAAGCGCATGACGCCCAGCAACGCGTCTTGGACCGCCGGGTTATGGACGTTGAGCTGCGGCTGCGAACTTAAAAACTGGTGCATATAATATTGGCCACGCCGCGCATCCCAGGTCCAAGCCGGACCGCCGAAGACCGACTGCCAGTTGTTGGGCGGGGTGCCATCGGGGTTGGGATCATGCCAGACATACCAGTCGGCCTTTTCCGCTGATCGGCTGGCACGGCTCTGCGCGAACCATTCGTGCAGGTCTGACGTATGCGCAAAGACCTGATCGATCGTCACCTTAAGTCCGAGTTCGTGGGCGCGCAAAACCAGCGTGTCGAAATCGCTAAGCGTGCCGAATATCGGATCGACGTCGCAATAATCGGCGATGTCATAGCCGAAATCGCGCATCGGCGAGGTGAAGAAGGGCGAAATCCAGATCGCATCGACGCCAAGCTTCGCCACATGCTCCAGACGCCGCGTGATGCCGTTGAGGTCGCCGATGCCGTCGCCGTTACTATCCTGAAAGCTGCGCGGGTAAATCTGATAAAGGACCGCGCCCTTCCACCAGGGCGTGTCGAACATCGTCGGGGCATCGATCATGGGCGGCTTCCGGTCTACTGATTTGCTACTTCGCGCCGCGTAATAACCCAAGATATGTGATGGAGCGATGGCGGCGGTTGCGCGTCCCTTTAGGGTAAGGTCAACGCCGCACGCAAAACCGTCAGAAGAACTGGCCGAGTAGACCCTTGTTCGTCTTGCCCAGTTCGATCACCTCATCGCCCCGGCCGCTGATAATCGCCTTCGCCATGTAGAGGGTGAAGCCCTTCATCTGCTCAAGCGTGATCTTGGGTGGCATGGGCAACTCATCGCGGGCGGTCACGGCGTCGAGCAGCGCGGCCCCCGGGTGCGACAGAACCTCCTGCATCGCACCCTCGAGATCGGCAGGATCGGTTGCGCGGACGCCATGAATCCCGATGCTGCGGGCCATGGCGGCGAAATCCGGGTTGTCTAGCGACACGCCGGTTTCGACGAGGCCTGCGACCTTCATCTCCATTTCGACGAAGCCGAGCGAGCCGTTGTTAAAAACGATGATCTTCACCGGCAGGCCAAGCTGCTTCACCGTCAGCATTTCGCCCATCAGCATGGCAAGGCCACCGTCGCCGGACATGCTGACCACCTGCCGCTGCGGATGCGATGCCTGCGCTCCGATCGCCTGGGGCAGTGCATTGGCCATCGATCCGTGGTTGAACGAACCAAGCAATCGCCGCCGCCCGTTCATCTTGAGATAGCGTGCCGCCCAGATGACCGGCGTTCCCACGTCGCACGTGAAGATGGCGTCGTCGCTCGCCTGTTCGCTCAATACGCGGGCGACATGCTGGGGGTGGAGAATGCCGCCCGGTTCTCCTTGCGCCAGCTCGTCGAGGACCTTGCGCGCCTTGGTATAATCGTCGCGCGCGGAGGCGAGGAACTGGCCGTCTCGGCCCTCTTTCAAAAGAGGAAGCAAAGCGTCGATCGTCAGACCCACATCGCCGACCAGTCCCAGGTCGATCGCTGTACGGCGTCCAAGGTTCTCGGGCCGTGTGTCGATCTGCGCGACCTTGGCCTTGGTCGGCAGGAATTGGCGATAGGGAAAGTCGGTGCCCAGCATCAGCAGCATGTCGCACGCCATCATCGCGTCATAGCCCGACGAGAAACCGATCAGACCCGTCATGCCGACATCGAAGACATTGTCATATTCGATATGCTCCTTGCCGCCGAGCGCATGAACGACGGGGGCTTGCAAAGCGTCGGCGAGTTCGAGCAACTGACGATGCGCGCCCGCGCAGCCCCGACCGGCGAGGATGGTGATGCGACCTGCGCCGTTCAGCAATTCGGCCAGCGATGCCAGCTGCTGCGGATGAGGATGGATGGCGGGTGGGGCGGGCAATAGTGCCGCCGTCGACCTTGCGATTTGCCCTTCCGCCAAGCGCAATGCGACGTCGCCGGAGATGGAGACGACCGCGACCCCCCGATGGCCGACGGCGGCGCGGATTGCGGTATCGAGTGTACGCGGCATCTGGCTCGCATCGCTGATCGTCTCGCAATAGACGCTGCAATCGCGGAACAGATGCTCGGGCTTGGTTTCCTGAAAATAGTTGGAGCCAATTTCCGCGCTGGGGATCTGAGCGGCAATGGCGAGTACGGGCACGCGGGTCCGGTGGCAATCATAAAGGCCGTTGATAAGGTGCATGTTACCCGGACCGCATGATCCGGCGCACACGGCCAACCGACCCGTCAGTTGCGCTTCCGCGCCAGCGGCAAAAGCTCCTGCTTCTTCGTTGCGGACATGGATCCAGTCGATCTTGCCCTGTTTGCGCAGGCTGTCAGTGATGCCGTTCAGACTGTCGCCCACCACGCCGTAGATGCGCTTTACCCCGGCAAGGTCGAGCGTCTGGGCAAACAGGTCGGCGATCGTGGCTTTGGACATCGAATATGTCTCCGCAGATGCAGGCTGGTGTAGGGGTGAACCCCCATCATAACCGCCGGGCTGCACAATCGTTGCGGCACTGCACTCGCAGATTGTCTATCCGGTTCAGCTGGCCGACCTCTTCACGCCAATAGAGCCGCATCGGATTGTCGATCAGTATCTTGCGCTGAAGCTCGGCCGTCGGCGCGATCCGGGGGATCATGTCGACCAGGTGACGTTCGTCGGGAATCGCGTTCTGCTTGTTCGTGTGCGGCCAGTCCGTGCCCCACAGCACAGGTCTGGACCGTCGCGATGGCGATCTGACCGGTGTTCTCCATATAGATGGCGACGCGGGTTTCGCCATCCCGCGCGGCGAGGCCGCGCTCGATCGCGAAGGGGCCGATGCCAGCAAGGATGTTGCCGCGATTCTGCGCGTCGGTAACGATCGCCTGATCCACGAAGACCTGAAGAAAAAGATAGTAGACATCGACGCCTTCGCGGTCTGCCGCCTTGACCACCGCCACTTTGCTGGTGAGAGGGTCGGCACCACCATGCCATCGATCTGGCGCGGATCGGGCGATCCCATGGCGCGCAGCAGAAAGGCGTCGCGCGCGGCGATTACGAGGCCGCGACCGCCGCGCGCCTGTACCTAGGTCGCAAGGGGATCGCCGGAATAGCCGTCGGTGCAAGGGTTGGTCGGTGCGAGGAGCAGAATGTCGCCCTCATTCAACTGCTCGATCGCGACGTGGATCATCCAGTTGTCGCCGGGCGGGGCGGAAATCGTGACCACGCTGCCCGCAATCCGTGCGCCGGGATAGATTGGCGCATGCGTGGGGCGAGAAGGCCGGTGCGACTCTGCATCTCATGCACGGTGGTGAGGCCCGCATGGGCAAGGGCGTCGAAGACGGACAGATCGGCCCTTTCGATTTCTGGACGACGATGCCCGACATGGTCTCGGCTCCCGAAGCGTTAAAGTGACATTGAAATGGACAAAAAACGCAAAAGTCGCCAAGCAATCTATTCGGAAGGCATAAGATTTTGCTAATTCGAATCGATGCAGCCCGATCAAATCATATCCGCCATCTTGCCGCCCTGTCCGCCGTGGTCGAGCATGGAAGCATCAGTGCGCGCGGATGGTCAATCTGACCCAGCCAGCGTGACGCAGGGGGATCGCGAAGCTGGAGGCGCAACTGGGCGTACGCCTGTTCGAGCGCGGGTCGAGCAGCATGGTTCCGACATCGGCTGCCCTGTGCTTCAAACCGCGCGCGGATAGTGCGCTGCGCTTAATCGGCAGCAGCCGGGTGACGGCGGCGCACATCCGCGCTCTGGTCACACCGGCGAGACGGGAGCTACGCGGCGGCGACGGAACGATCGGGCGTCACCGAACCGTCTTTGCACCGGGCGATTGCCGAACTCCAGGGGCGCGAAAGCGGGCGCATCGTCGTGGGCGCGATGGCTGCATCGACGCGGGATGCGGCTTGTCGAAGTGCCGCATCCCGCCGGTGCCTCAGCGCGCCTTGGGCTTCAGCATGCCATGCATGTCAATCCAGCGAACGAAGGCATCGAACCAGCCGGTGCTGGTCGTCGGCTTGGGGTACATGCCAAACCCATGGCCGCCGCGTTCATAGAGATGAAACTCGACGGGGCGCTTGGCTGCGCGCCAGTCGTCGATCAGCTTGAAATCCCGATTGCCGAACAGGGGATCGTCCGCCGCGATCGCTGCGAACATCGGCGGCGCGTCTTGCGGCACAGTCATGCTGCCCAACGGGCCGTAGACGTTGCCGATGAAGGCGGGCTTCGCATCGGTGGAAAGGGTCGTCGCCATGGTCAGCATGGCGCCCGCCGAAAAGCCGATCATGCCGATGCGGTCGGGATCGACATGCCATTGCGAGGCGCGGCTGCGGATCATGCGGAAGGCTGCGGTCGAATCCGCCAACTGCGGGGCCAGATCCTGAGCGGCATGGTTGGCGGCGGGAAGCGGCCTGCGCGCTGCGCTCGAGAACATTTCCTGCATGGACTTCTCGAAACCCGCCATGTCGGCGGGCGTCTGGCGCAGGCGATACTTTATCACGAAGGCAGCAACGCCCTTTGCCGCCAGCGCCTTTGCGACGTCATAGCCTTCATTGTCCATCGACAGCGTGCGGAAGCCGCCGCCAGGTGCGACGATGATCGCAGCGCCAGACGCCTTGGCCGGATCGGGCAAGAAGGGGGTGAGCGTCGCGACGGTCACGTTGCGGGCAAAACGGCTGCCATATTGGCGATGCCAGCTTTCCTTCGCGGTTGCGCCGGGTAGGGGGCCAGTGTTGAGTTCGATCGCGTCGGGCTGCGCCGGGATCTCCATCGGCGTCATCTTATCCTTGTCGGCCTGTGCATGGGTCATCGCCGGAGCGATGAGCGAGCAGGCTGCGAAACCAATTACGAGACGCTTGGTCAGGGAAAAGCGTGAACTTGCCTTCATAATATCCTCTTCTGTCCGGAGCGCGGATTTCGTCTCGCTTATTCTCTGTTATCATCAGTAAGATAGCGCTATCATATAGCCAAAGCAATCGAGGGGAGGATAAAAGTCATGAGTAGTTGGACCAGTCGTTTGCGCTGGGTGTCGGCGGCCCCGCTATATGTCAGCCTCACAATTGCCGCTATGGCTGCCCCGGCGTTCGACCCGATGTTCGGCGACCATGCGGTCATCCAGCGCGATTACCCTGTGACGATTAGCGGCCGCGCCGCGCCGCAGGAATCGGTGTCGGTGACGCTGGGATCCACTACCAGACCAGCGCGCGCGGACAAGGACGGGCGCTTTGTCGCTCGGTTCGATCCGATCACGCAGACCGGGCCGGTCACGCTTATAGCCAAGGCAGCGTCGGGCAGCATATCGTCGCGGGATGTCGCAGTCGGGGACGTGTTTCTATGTTCGGGTCAATCGAACATGGAGCTGGAAGTCCGCAATGCACAGTATGCAGGCGGACAGATCAGGGCGTCGGCCGACAGTGATCTGCGGCTGATGCTCGTGCCGCGAGCGGTAGCGGACACGCCGCTGAGGGACTTTCCCGAAGCCCCGGTCTGGAAATTATCCGGCCCGGATAGCGTGCCGAATTTCTCCGCCGCATGCTTCTACATGGCTCGCGAACTGCGCAAGACCGCAAAAGTCCCGATCGGTGCGATTGCAAGCAGTTGGGGCGGGTCGCGGATCAGCCCTTGGATGGGCGCTGCTGCGCAGGCGATGGTCGGCAACGAAAAGGATGCCGCGCTGGTATCCCTGCATGGACGCGATCCCTTCGCGGCGGAGCGGGCGTCCTCCGCGCAGTGGGAGACATGGTGGCGCAAGGCGACAGGCGATGCCGTGGGCAAGGAACCCTGGCAGCCGGAAAGCGCCGTCGCCTGGACCGACGTGCCCAGGATCGGACCCTGGGAGGAATGGGGGGTGCCTGCGCTCGCGGACTATAACGGCATGGTCTGGTATCGGCATGAGTTCGACCTG
>CAJYHD010000160.1 GCA_913773715.1 uncultured Sphingobium sp. | reverse complement strand
GCAACGTAAACCCGGCGACATAGGCGTTGCGTCGCGCAGACACCAACTGAACGCGCGCATTGAGCGATTCCTGTTCGGCATTCAGGATGTCGAGGATTGTGCGGCTGCCGACGGAATTTTCCGCCCGTACGCCTTCCAATGACAGGGCGGAGGCCGACACGGCATTCTCGTTCGACTTGATCGCTTCAAGCGACGCCTGCCAGCTGGCATAGGCGCCGCGCACCTGCGCGATGACGCCGCGCTCGGTCTCGATCTCGCGCTCTATCGCCTGGCTTTCGAAGGCCTGCGCCTGCCGCACCCGCGCACCGGGACCGCCGCCCTGATAGAGCGGCAGCCGCAGCTGGACGCCAGCCGCCGCCTGCTTGTTGATCTGCGGTCCTTCGATCGAATTGCCGTTCGCGTCCTGCGCCGTGCTGTTCAACGAATGGAGATAGTTGGTGTAGCCAGCCTGGGTGAAGGCGGAGATCGACGGCAGGTTGAGGCCCTTGTTCGCGCGAACGTCATAGCCGCGCGCCTTCAATTCCTGCTGCGCGGCGAGGATGTCGGGATTGTCGGCCAGCGCCACGCGCACCGCGATTTCGGGGTCGGCAGGCAGCCCCGGCAGATCCGGCGGAGCAACCAGATTATCCGGCTCCGACCCGACCAGCGCGATATAATTTTCACGGCTGGTGATCAGGGTGGCTTCCGCCAGTTGCAGGTCCGAACGCGCCAGCGCCAGGCGGGACTGCGACTGCGCCACGTCGGTGCGCGTCACGTCACCGACCTCGAACCGGTCGTTGGTCGCCTGAAGATTGACCTCCAGCACGCGGACGTTGGTACGGTTGAGCGACACGATCGCGCTGTCGCGGATGACGTCCATATAGACGCCTACCACCTGCGAGAAGATGCTCGCCTCGGTTCCGCGCAGAGCCGCCTGTCCGCCCGCGACGCGGGTCTTCGCCGCCTTCACCCCGTTGCGCACGGTGCCGCCGCTATAGATCGGCACGCTGAGCTGCGCCTGCGCATCGACCGTGCGCTGGGGCGAGGTAAAGCTGATCGTCGGCTTCAGGATGCTTTCGCTGTAGCTGCCCGTGACCTGCGCCGATGGTCGACCGCCCGCCTTCTGGATCGCGACATCCTCGTCCGTCGCGCGCAACCCTGCCCGCGCGCCCGTCAGCGTGGGGTTGGAGGCATAGGCTTTCGCCAGCGCGCCTTGCAGCGTCTCGGCATGAAGGCCGCTCGCTGACGCCGATCCCAGAAGCAAAAGGGCCGTTGCGGCAAGCCGCCTTGTGCGTGCGCGATGTGCCGTCATGCCCTACCCCCGAAACCGTGCGTCAGAATATAAACCGTGCCGGAGCCGCAAATCCGGGCAGGATGACCATCTCGATATCCACCAGCCGCGACAGCCCCAACGCACCGCCGACGACGCGACCGCTACACAGGCGCGTGACGCCACCGTCCACGATGCCCGTCACCACCCGCGCGTCTTCGGCAAGCTGCTGGACGAGTGCGGCAGGCACTTCCTCCACCGCACCATCGATGAATAGCACGTCATAAGCGGCACCCGTCGTCGCGCCTTGCGCCAACGGACCGCGCAGCACGGCAACGCCCGGCACTGCCGCCGTTTCAGGGCCAGCTTCGTCCTCGACCGCTGTTACCGTCGCACCCAACTCCGCCAGCAGCGCTGCCGCATAGCCGGTCGCCGCACCAATCAGCAGCACCTTGTCGCCCGGCACGATCTGCGCTTCCTTCAGCAAACGCCCCGTCACCAGCGGCGGATTGAGCGCGCGCCCGCCATCGAGCGGGATCGGACGGTCGACATAGGTCATCGCCCGGCGGCTCGCAGGAACGAACTCCTCGCGCGGCACCTTGGCCATGGCGGCGATCACGCGCTGGTCGTCCACGTCGCTGGTACGCAACTGGCTCTCGACCATGGCGGTCCGCATCGAAGAAAAATTCTGTTCGGTCACGACAAGTCCTCGTTGGCACAACTGTATTGGTAATGCAATACACTAAGGCGATCCTCGGACCTCTAAATCAGCGGGAGGCCCGCGCCAAGCAGCTTTGCATGGACATGGTGCAGAATCTTGCGCCCCCGCCGCCCGACCCGCTTGACTTTGCCGGCGAACCCGCACATTTGCGGCGTCCCACTTGGCGAGGCCCGATGGCGGAGTGGTGACGCAGAGGACTGCAAATCCTTGCACGCCGGTTCGATTCCGGCTCGGGCCTCCACCGCCGTGCCGATCTCAGGACGCTGCGGATCACGGCTTTAGTCTTAGCCGGGAGGCGTTAGACTGAACAGAATGATCCGGGAGGATGCCTATGTTCGATCCGCGCTTCGACCCTTCTTCACGCCGCCTCACCATATGCTACACCGGTTTCTGGAAACCCCAGGATGCCAGGGCCTTCGTATCGCAGTTCCGCAACGAGCTTGACAAGGTTGCTCGAAACGGAGCGTTCACCTTGCTCGACGATCTGCGCGACTGGCCAACGCAATCTCAGGAAGTCGCCGAAATTACCAGGGATTTTGCAAGCGCAGTTGGCCATTCGCCGATCACCCGCAATGCCATGGTCATCCCCCAGCAACTGCTGCGCATGCAAGTGTCCCGCACACTGAAAGATCTTCCCAACTGCTCTGTCTTCTCGACCTTCGAGGAGGCCGACGGCTGGCTGAAGGAAGTCGAGCCGCCCAATCGGGCCTGATTCTCAATCGATCGGGTTTTCGCCGGGCCGTGAATGCTGGCGTGCGGCGAGTTCGACTTCCCCCACCAGCAGCATCGCGTCGGTCACGGAAAAGCCGCTCCTTTCATCGATAACCTGCGCAGCTTCGAAGCTGCCGATGAACTGCTGAAACCGTTCGAGCGCCTGGCTGACATCGTCTGGCATTTCTGTCTCCTTTGCCTGCCAGGGTAAAGCGCGGCTTACAGCCAACGGCAATAGCTTTGTCGCCTACCCCTGATCGAAAGCATCGAAGCGAACGGTGATCGATGTTCCGATCGCCAAGGGGTCGATCGCCACCTGAGCGCCCATGCGGGATGCGGCGGACTGAACGATGGCGAGGCCAAGCCCCGTCCCTTCCGGCCCCGACCGCCCCACCGCACGATAGAAGCGTTCGAAAACGCGGCTGCGATGTTCGACGGCGATCCCCGGCCCATCGTCGCGAACCGACAGGCATATCTCGTCCCCCTGCCTTTCCAGACCGACCGTCACCATGCCATCGCGGCCACTATAGCGGACGCCGTTATCGATCAGGTTGGCGAGAATTTCGAACACCAGCGTCCGATGCGCGCGGACGATGAACTCCTGCGCTTCATCAGCATCGAGCGTCAGCTCCACTTCCGCCTGGATCGCCTGATTGATGAGGCGGCCGATGACCGCACGGCTGACTTCCTTGAGATCGACCGCTTCCAAGGGCGGCGACGCCCCGCTCTCCTCGGCGCGGGCGAGCGCCAGAAGCTGCGTCACCAGCCGCTCCAGCCGATGCACGGCGTCGGCGATCTCATCGAGCGCCTGCG
>CAJYHD010000159.1 GCA_913773715.1 uncultured Sphingobium sp. | reverse complement strand
CCATCAGCATCTGCTTGTGCGTACCAGACATGGCAAGCGCGAGCAGCGCACGGGCGGCGATATCGGGATCGTCGCGCCGCAGCTGTCCTCGTCCCATTGCGCCTGCCAGAAAGTCCGCCATCAGTTTGCCGGTATTGCCCGGCGCAAGGTCGAAGAAGATGCGGCTGAGTTCAGGAAAGCGTCCGCCTTCCGATATGATGAGCCGGTGTAGCGCCACCGCGTCTCGGGAGGTAACTTTCGCGATGATGCTCCGGCACGCTTCCACCAACACATCGCCAAGGTCTGCTTCGGGATCCAGGATTTGCGCCAGCCGCATGCGGTATGCCTTGGCCGCGCGATCCAGCACAGCAGAAAACAGTTCTTCCTTAGACGGGAAGTGATTCCACAATGTGCCTTTTGACCCGCCCAATGCTGCCGCTACGCCTGACATCGTCGTACCGGCATAGCCATGTTTGAGGAAATAGGCCTGTGCGACGGTCAGAATCGCATCGCGCCGATCGCGGCGTCGCGCTTCCCGTCGACCAGGTGCAGGGGGGGACTCGGCATTCATGATGAAACCGTACCATAGAGTATGGTTTTGCGGTTGACAATAACCGGCGACATCTCCAAATGCCCGAAACCATACTGGATGGTATGAATTTCATGGCGGTGAGTCGCATGGCCTTTCTCCACCGCATGTCGATGACGGCGATGACAGTCGCGCTGTTGTCGGGATGCGCATCCGTTCCCGATCTAGGGCCGAAGCCCGAAATCCGCACCTCGCAAAGCGTCTCGGCGCAGCAGAGTCTGGCCGCCGCTCCGTCCGCCTGGCCAGTTGAAGGCTGGTGGACGGCCTATGGCGATCCACAGCTGACGGGCTTGATAGAGGAAGGACTGCGCAACGCGCCCGACATGGCGATTGCCGCCGCCCGCTTTGCGCAGGCCCGTGCCATGGCGCAGCAGGCGGGCGCGGCGTTGTTGCCCAGCGTCGATGGCGAAGCGAGCGCGAACGCGACCAAGCAAAGCTATAACATGGGCATGCCGAAGAATTTCGTGCCTCGTGGTTGGCTCGGCACCGGGCGACTGGCGCTCGACCTCAATTTCGACCTCGATCTTTGGGGCAAGAACCGCGCGCAACTCGCAGCCGCCACGTCGCAGGCGCGCGCGGCGGAAATCGACACGCAGCAGGCGCGGCTGACGCTGACGACCGGTATCGCCGACGCCTATGCCGATCTGGCCCGGCTCTATGACGAAGCGGAGATTGCGCAGCGCACGCTCGACATTCGCCTCGCCAGCCAGAAGCTGGTGGCGCAGCGGCGGCAGAACGGCCTCGAAACCCGCGGTGGGGAGCGGCAGGCGGACGCCACCGTCTCCACCGCGAAAGCGCAACTGGCCGGTGCGAAGATGGCCATCGAAGTGCGTCAGCACCAGATCGCAGCGCTGATCGGCGCAGGGCCGGATCGCGGCCTGTCGATCACCCGGCCTCAGACCGGCGCGCTCGCGCCACTCGGGCTTCCCGCCGACGTCACGACCAATCTCGTCGCCCGCCGCCCCGACATCGCCGCCGCGCTGGCCCGAACCGAAGCTGCGGCCAAACGAATCAAGGTTGCGCGCGCCGATTTCTTCCCCGCCATCCGGCTAGAGGCGATGATCGGCCTTCAGTCGCTTGGCTGGGAAACGATCTTCGGCCAGAACGGCAACATCTCATCCGTTTCGCGCCCCTTCACCGACACGCTGTTCAAGAAAGACTCGCTGTTTGGCAATGTCGGCCCGGCGATCAGCCTGCCGATCTTCCACGGCGGCGCATTGCAGGGCCAGTATCGCAATGCCCGCGCCACCTATGACGAGGCGGTCGCGACTTATGACAAGACGGTGCTGTCCGCTTATCAGGAAGTTGCCGACGCCGTCACCAGCCGCCGCACGCTCGACCAGCGGTTGACCGACGCCCGCGCCGCACTAACCGCGTCACAGGACGCCTATAATGTCGTCAAGCGCCGCTACGAAGGCGGGCTTTCCACCTATCTCGACGTGCTGAACGTAGAGGACCAACTGCTTTCCGCCCGGCGATCGGTCGCCGATCTGGAAGCTAGCGCCTTCTCGCTCGACGTCGCTCTCATTCGCGCACTGGGCGGCGGCTATGCCGACACTGCGATGCACTCCAAGGACCAACCGCATGGCTGACGCACCTTCCCGGCACGAAGCGACGCAAGACATAGACGCACCCGAAAAGGAAGAGGCGGCGCCCGATCGGTCTGGTGCGCGCAAGAAGTGGCTGATCCGTCTCGCCATCGTCGTGGTGGTGGTCGGGATCATCTATGGCCTCTGGTATCTGCTCGTCGGGCGCAACCATGTCAGCACCGACAACGCCTATGTGAATGCCGAGATGGCGCAGGTAACGCCGCTGCTCTCGGCGCAGGCGACCGATGTGCGCGTGAGCGACACGCAGCCGGTGAAGAAAGGCGACATCCTCGTCATCCTCGACCCCAGCAATGCGCGGATCGCGGTGAGCCAGGCGGAGGCCGATCTTGCCGAAGCCCGTCGCCGCTTCCGCCAGACCAGCGCGACCAGTCAGTCGCTTTCGGCGCAGGTCGACGCGCGCGGTGCCGATATCACGCAGGCCCGCGCCCAATTGGCGACGGCGCAGGCGGATTATGAAAAGGCACGGATCGACCTCAAGCGCCGCGAGGCACTTGCCCCTGAAGGCGCGGTGTCAGGTGAAGAACTGACGCAGGCACGACAGGCGTTCGCATC